>JASFNY010000241.1:0-4019 GCA_050116795.1 Thiohalophilus sp. | reverse complement strand
ATCGATATTGCACTGTCACCCCAGCAATCCACTATTGGCAGCCTGCTGGCCCATGTGCGGCGTGGTGATGTGGTCAAGGTCCATTCATTACGGCGTGGCGCTGCAGAAGCCATCGAAGCCATCGCCCATGGTGATATCAATACATCCCGGGTTGTAGGACGCAAGATCGAGGAACTCAAACTCCCCCCCGGCACAACTATCGGTGCCATAGTGCGTAACCGTGAGGTAATCATCGCTCATCACGATACCCTGATTGAATCTGAAGACCACGTCATCCTGTTCCTGGTTGACAAGGCACGAATACCGGACGTTGAACGATTATTCCAGGTCAGTATCACCTTTATCTGATATCTCCATGCACCTATTTGTCATTCAACGCATTCTTGGCATCCTGCTGATGGTTTTCAGCCTCACGATGCTGCCTCCGTTGCTGGTTTCATTTATTTACATTGATATCGCCTTCGAGGCCTTCTTCGAAAGCTTCGCGGTTATCCTTATCAGCGGCATTGTTCTCTGGCTACCGGTCAAAAGACAAAAAAGTGACCTGCGCCTGCGTGATGGATTCCTGGTAGTTGCACTGTTCTGGACGATTTTGAGTCTGTTCGGATCAATCCCTTTTTTACTCTCACCGGAACCGCATATCTCATTCACCGATGCTGTTTTCGAGGCTGTCTCGGGGCTGACAACTACCGGCGCAACCGTGATTATTGGCCTGGACAATCTGCCGCCCTCACTTCTCTTCTATCGACAACAATTGCAATGGCTCGGTGGTGCAGGGGTAATTGTACTGGCCATTGCCATATTACCGATGCTCGGTATTGGCGGTATGCAGATGTTTCGTGCCGAAACTGCCGGCCCGATGAAAGACGAGAAAATCACCCCGCGTATCATGCAAACTGCGCGCACACTATGGGGAATTTATGTCGGACTGACTATCATTTGTGCACTGTCTTACTGGATTGCCGGAATGAGTGCTTTCGATGCCATTGCACATAGTTTCTCGACCGTCTCGACCGCAGGCTTTTCAACATATGACGCCAGCCTTGGGCACTTTAACAATGTTGCGATTGAAACAGTGGCTATGGTATTTATGCTGCTCGGCGGGATCAGCTTCAATATTCACTTTATGGTTCTTCGCTCCCGGAATCCTGCGATTTACTGGCGTGATACCCAGGTCTGGGTATTTTTGTTGATTGTTGCACTACTCTGTCTGCTCGTCAGTACCACATTGTACTGGTCAGGTCAGTACATTGAACCGTTAGATGCACTGCGGCATGGTTCCTTTCAGGTGGTTTCCGTGATGACGACAACCGGCTTCGGTACCGATGACTTTTCCGTCTGGCCCCTGTTTCTTCCTGTGCTTTTGATTTTCTCAAGTTTTCTCGGTGGCTGTGCGGGATCCACCTCGGGCGGAATCAAGATTATTCGCTTTATTGTTCTCTCCAAGGAAGGCTCCCGCGAAATGTGGCGATTGTTGCATCCCAAAATTATTCGACAAATCAAGATCGGCGGTCACCCGATTTCCGAGCGCGTCATCGACGCCGTATGGGGTTTCTTTTCGCTGTATGTGGTTTCCTTCGCGTTAATAATGCTGCTGGTGATGGCAACCGGTGTCGACCAGGTAACGGCTTTTGGTGCAGTAGCTGCATCGATCAATAACCTCGGCCCGGGGCTGGGCGATGTTGGCGGCACATTTGAAAGTCTGAACGACACAGCAATCTGGCTCTGCAGCTTCGCCATGCTTCTCGGGCGCCTGGAAATCTTCACGCTACTGGTGTTGCTGAGTCCCGCCTTCTGGCGCCGCTGATACATCCCCAGAAACCCTCCTGACTGTGTGTTGTATATTCAACAGTCACTTCTTATTCTGTAATCATGAACCTGATCAACAATCTTGAAAAAATGCTGGCCGACGGACAGGATAGTCTGCTGTTGCGTTTTGGTCTGGGACAGGCTTATTACAAGGAACAACAGTACGACAACGCCATTGTCCATTTACAACGGGCGCTGCAACTCGATGGTGAATATTCAGCCGCCTGGAAGCTGCTGGGCCAATCGCACGCGGAAAACGGCGAGCGTGAACAGGCGATCGCCACCTACGAAAAAGGCATCGAAATTGCCGAGAAGAAAGGCGACATGCAGGCCGCCAAGGAGATGCGGGTTTTCCTGAAACGGTTGCTGAAATAAAACAGACCGCGACCTCACTACCACCATTTTACCCAGACATAAAAAAACGCCCCACGTTTTCACGCGGGGCGCCATTTTAATGCACTGATGTCAGTTACTGATCGAGTGCATTGTCATGCACATACTCCAGCACCTGAACCGAGTCTTCCGCGGCCTGCGTAAACTCATCGATGCCTGTGCCATTCGACGTAGTCGGTACATCGTTGAAATCGACCACCTGGTTGATGACTACTTCCTTTGGATAGTAAACGTCAAATTCGCCGTCACCATTGGTATCCTGACCTTCCAGAATCCAGACTGTCAAATCATCAGTGTAAACATCATCACGTTCATAGTTGAATGTTTTGACGAAATCTGACAGCTCCTCATCCAAACCAAGGAACTTGGCGATATACATCACCTCATCAATAGTCAGTGTCCCTGTCTTATCAGATGCGGCAGCAATCGCCGACGCAGCCACCAGCCCCGCTTCTTCCAGGCTAACATCAAATGAATATGTCACTTCCTGGCCATCTACAGTAGCGGTTGTCTCCAGGTGTATAACACCATCAACAGCAGGAGTGGTCAGAATCGCTTCGAATAACGCCAGGTTTTCCAGTGGTGAATCAATGGTATTACCGTCAACGACGAAACGACCTGATGGATCAAGCGTAACTACAGTAGCTGAAGACAATTTACTAAGGGCTTCGACCAGCGAATGCTCCAGCACCTTGTCCGGTGCACGGGCGATATTCAGGCGTCCGAGCTCCACCTCTACAACCAGGCTCTCATCTATAGGATGGCCTTCCTCATCCAGCGGAATCAGGTTTCCATCAGCATCCAACGGTTGGACAAATCCGTCTTTGAGGATCGGCACCCCGTTGTCATCACGCAGGATCACCCACAGATCGCCGTAATCGACACCTTTTTTGGTATCACTGCCGGCACTGCCACCGTGTTCAGAACCCGGCTTGCCCTCTTTCCCCTGGCTACCGGCCCAGTCAGGACGATCCGAATCTTCTTCACCGCCATCGTCTTCTTCCAGGAGGGCATCCAGCGACTTGTTGGCACTGCCACGCTGGTAAACTCCCTTGCCGCCACCCTGGCCGCCTTTACCGGCACCCTGACCACCTTTATGGCCCTGGCCACTTTCCGCTGCGACGGCACTCATACCACCTTCGTCACAACCGGAAAGCATCAAACTGCCTGCTCCCAGGCCAACTACGGCAAGTACGGCGATGGCTGTTTTTTTCATATCAAACGTGTTCTTCGATCCCATGTGTATCTCCTAACAAATAATCAATAATTAAAGAATATAGCCAGGACAACAAATAAAAAATTGTACCTTGGTACTACCTGCAATATCTGACTAAATTACTGCCTTAATTCCGAAATAAAGCTGGTTGATGGTGTAATCATCTCCACTTACATTGGAATCCCTGGTTCCGTGCTGAAGATCGATATTTACAAACAGTTCATCGACAATTCTTCTCGAATAACCGAGGACATAATTTTCATACAGATCATCCCGGGTAATCTGGTAATAGTTGACATCCGCCCTGGAATAGATTGCTTTGATCAGATTACGGTCACCAAACTTCTGACGCCACTGGACATTACTGTCTGTAACCAGATAAGCAGGAGAACCGCTAAAAGTAGTTTCCTCGATAGATCTTGAAACGTTTAAAATGAGGTTCATCTTGTCGGTCACCCGCCAGGTGTGTCTCAACCCGTAATCCGTCTCAGACGGATCTTCAAACCGGCTGTCGGAATAGTCTCGGTCGATTTTTCCAACAAAAATCTTGCTGGCCGTATTTTTGCGTCGAATATGTAAACCGATATTTGCACGCAAACCA
>JASFNY010000240.1:0-4028 GCA_050116795.1 Thiohalophilus sp. | reverse complement strand
ACCCGGCAGAGTTGAAGATTTGACCGACAAGCCGGGAAAATGGTGTTAAAGTTAAACCTGTAACATATTCAACAACATCCCGTAACAAGTTCATGTCAGGGCTGTCCCTGGCGCCAGGAGTCACATGTCATGAGTTCCTTCACCCGTAATACTTTTATCTTGCTGGTCGGCCTGCTGCTGGGCACACTTTTGACCGTGACCGGCGGTGTATTTGCCGAGCGCCAGCAGGAGCAGCCTGCCGGGCTACCGCTCGACACGGTACAGGCCCTGAGCGAGGTCTTTCAGCGGGTCAAGGAAAACTATGTCGAGGAAGTCGACGACAAAACACTGCTGGAGAACGCCATTCGCGGAATGTTGAGCGGACTCGATCCGCATTCCACCTTCCTGGATGAAAAAGCCACCACCGAATTGCGGATTGGCACTTCCGGTGAATTCGGCGGGCTCGGGATCGTTGTCGGCATGGAAGACGGTTTCGTCAAGGTCGTCTCTCCGATAGATGATACTCCCGCTGCGCGTGCCGGTATTAAGGCAGGTGATCTGATCATTCGTCTCGATGAAAAATCAGTCAAAGGCATGAGCCTGGACGATGCGGTCAAGATGATGCGTGGCGAGCCGGGCACCAAGATCACGCTGACGGTTGTGCGCGAAGGCGAAGACAAACCGCTGACGATGGAATTGACCCGTGACAACATACGGGTAGACAGCGTCAAGGGCCGCACCCTGGAACCCGGTTATGGTTACGTGCGTATTTCGAACTTCCAGACCCGTACCGGTACCGATCTGTACAAGGAAATCTCGGAACTCAAAAAGAAAAGCGACGGCAAGTTGAAGGGGCTGGTGCTGGATCTGCGTAACAACCCGGGTGGTTTGCTGGATGCAGCGATCTCTGTTTCAGATGCCTTTATCACCAAGGGTGACATTGTCTCCATCAAGGGCCGTACTGACGATAACAAGAAGACGGCCACCGCCACTCCGGACGATATTCTGAACGGCGCACCGATCGTTGTGCTGATCAACGGCGGTTCGGCATCGGCTTCGGAAATTGTTGCCGGTGCACTGCAGGACCATCGCCGCGCCATCATCATGGGCGGCCAGAGTTTCGGCAAGGGCTCGGTACAATCGGTCATCGATTTGCGTAACCACACCGCGATCAAACTGACAACCGCGCTCTATTACACTCCGAACATGCGTTCCATCCAGGCCGAAGGCATTACGCCGGATATCAAGTTAAAAGATGTCACCGTGGCCGCCAAGACCGACGAAGGCCTCAAGCCTCTGCGCGAGGCGGATCTCGGCGGGCACCTGACCAACGGCAATGGTGCAAAAGACGGGAAAAACAAAGGGAAAGGTTCAGAGGAAGAATCGATCGAAAAACTGATGAGCGATGATTTCCCGGTTTTCGAGGCCCTGACCCTGCTCAAAGGTATGTACCTGCTGAACAACAGAAAGGACTAGCCTGAGCATGCGCCTGATACAACAGAGCGCTGTAAGCCTGATTCTGTTGCTGACCGGCACAATCCCGGCACTTGCCGCTCAGGCACCTCAACCCGTTGCCTTTGATCAACGGCCTGCCATCAGCATCATCATCGATGACCTGGGTAACCAGAAACGCAATGGACTGCGTGCCATCGATCTTCCCGGTGATCTGACCTACGCCATTTTGCCGTTTCGACCGTTTACCCGTTTGCTTGCGGGGCATGCACACCAGGCCGGCAAGGAAGTGATGATCCACATGCCCATGGAAGCCATGAACGGCAAGGCGATGGGTGCCGGGGGATTGAAAGTCGACATGTCCGAGATCAACTTCAAGAGCATGGTCCGTGACAATTTCAACGCCGTGCCGTATGCCGTGGGTTTCAATAACCACATGGGCAGTCGTCTTACCGCCAGTCCCGAACGAATGCGCTGGTTGATGCAGGCCAGCATGTTTCGCGATGATCTTTACTTTGTCGACAGCCGGACCACCAGCCAGACAGTGGCCCTGGAACAGGCCAGCAAGCGCGACATTCGCAGCACCTCGCGGGACATCTTTCTCGATTACCAGGAGGATGCCGGGGTCGTCAGCGAACAGCTTACCAAGCTGATACGCCAGGCACACAACAGGGGCACTGCTCTGGCTATCGGCCATCCCTATCCGGAGACCATGCAGGTGCTTGAGCAATGGTTGCCCCGTCTGGAAGAACTGGGCGTGCGGCTGGTACCGGTGTCAGAACTGATCAAATTGCGTCAACAACGGAGGGATTCAACATGGCCAATGTACTCATCCCACTCGCCCAGGGCTGTGAAGAGCTCGAAGCCGTAACCGTTATCGACCTGCTACGCCGCGCTGAAATCGACGTCACTACCGCGGGGCTCGATGATCAGCCGGTAAAGGCCAGCCGAGGTACAGTGTTGATGCCCGATACCACGCTGGATGCGGTGCTGGACAAGAGCTTTGACATGATCGTGTTGCCCGGCGGACTGCCCGGTGCCGATCACCTCAATAACGATCCGCGTATCCATACCCTGCTGCTGCAAATGACCGAGGCCGGCAAGTACACTGCCGCGATCTGTGCCGCACCCAGGGTCCTGGCCAGTGCCGGGTTGCTGAACGGCAAGCATGCCACCAGTTTCCCCGGTGCACTTGATGACATCAAAACAGACAACATGACCTATGAACAGAAGGCCGTGGTCATCGATGGCAAGCTGATTACTTCACGCGGACCGGGGACCGCGATGGACTTCGCGCTGACCCTGATCGAACACCTTGCCGGCAAGGAGAGACGCGACGAAGTCGAATCCAAGCTGCAGCGTCCGGCCGCCTGATGCGTATCATCGAGGTGGTCGCCGACTGTGGCCATGCCGATACCCTGATCAGTATTGCCGAGCAGCATGAGATATATGATCACTGGCGTTTCCAGCCGCGAGAAGATGACGGCCGCTGCATCTGCCGCATGCTGGTCAGGCCCGAGAAACTGCAGGAAGTGATCGACGCCCTGCAGACCGCACTGGAAAAAACCGAAAACTCGCGCATTATCATCCAGCCGGTCGAGGCAACACTGCCACGCCCACCGGAGCCCGAAGATGCCGGCAAAAAAGCGCTGATACGCTCGCGCGAGGAACTCTATACGCGGATCGCGGCGGGCTCCAAGCTCGATAACACCTTTATCATGATGGCGGTGCTCTCCACCATCGTGGCCGCTATCGGCCTGCTGGCGGACAATGTCGCGGTAGTCATCGGCGCCATGGTGATTGCACCGTTGCTGGGGCCGAACATGTCGCTGGCCTTTGCCGCCGCGCTCGGCGACACGCGCCTGGCACTGGAGTCACTCAGGACCAACATCAGCGGGCTGACGATCTCGTTGCTGATTTGTTTTTTTATTGGCGTGGTCTGGCCGCTCAACTTCGACAGTCAGGAGCTGATGACCCGAACCGATGTCGGGCTGGAAAGCATTGCCCTGGCGCTGGCTTCGGGTACGGCGGCGGCCCTGTCGCTGACCACCGGCATCTCCGCCACGCTGGTCGGGGTCATGGTGGCCGTGGCCCTGCTGCCACCGGCCGCATCCCTTGGCTTGATGCTTGGTGCCGGCAATTACCAGCTCGCGCTGGGCGCCCTGTTGCTGCTGGCGGTCAACGTGGTGTCTGTGAATCTCGCCGCCAAGGTCACCTTCTTCATCCGCGGTGTACGGCCGCGTACCTGGTGGCAGAAAAAGAAGGCCCGCCAGTCACTCATCACCTATATCGTGTTCTGGGTTGTCGCATTGCTGGTGCTGCTGGCGGTGATACAGGCGCACGACCACTACCTGGCACAGAGCGTGGAAGTGATCGTCAAATGAGTTTGCGAGTGAACACCGAAGTAGTTAGGCATCTAAGTACTTGAGCGTTTAGTCAGAGCGTATTATTTAGCATCCATTTTTTTCTTACGCTCATTGGTGAACTCCCACCATTTCCTGGGTGGCCCACCTTCCATGTACCTTACAGCTGAAATAAATACATCAATAAGACAGGGATCATGTCGTGTACCCGTGATTTTGCAAAGATCACTATAC
>JASFNY010000239.1:0-4029 GCA_050116795.1 Thiohalophilus sp. | reverse complement strand
GAAATTCGAGTCCAGGAAGATCCGGTCCGCATGATACGCGCGGTCCGCTTTGCCGCGAAGCTGGGTTTTACAATCGATCATCAACTCGAAAAGCTCTTTCATCAGTATGGCGAGCGATTGAGTGAAGTTCCGCCAGCCAGATTGTTTGAAGAAGTGCTGAAACTGTTTATGACCGGACAGGCAGTACGCACCTTTGAATTACTGACCCATTACCGGCTATTCCGTTATCTGTTCCCGCAAACTGCTGAACTGCTGGAAAGCGACGACGGTTATACCCGTCGGTTCATTGAGGCAGGTCTGCGCAATACTGATCGGCGTATCCAGGAAGACAAGCCGGTCACCCCGTTCTTTCTGTTCGGCGTATTGTTGTGGCCCCCGGTAAACCGCCAGGCGATCCTGTTACAGGAGCAGGGCGAGACCGAGTTGCAGGCCCTGCAACAGTCGGCTCGCGAGGTAGTCCAGTTCCAGACCCGGCATATCACCATTCCCAAACGTTTTACCCTGCCGATGAAAGAGACCTGGCTGTTGCAGGCCCGTTTGCCGAGGCGCCAGGGCAAACGCGCATACCGTCTGCTGGAGCTACCGCGCTTTCGTGCCGGTTATGATTTTCTTCTGTTACGCCGTCAGGCGGGCGAACAGGTTGAAGAATTGTGCGACTGGTGGACCCGTTTTCAGGAAGCCGACGAGTCGGGACAGCGGGAACTGCTACAGGCCTTGGGTCAGAGCAAAGGGAGGCGGGGAAGGCGGCGACGGAAAAAGCGCTCATGATTCGCTGTTATATAGCCCTGGGCAGTAATCTTGATGATCCACAGGCCCAGGTCAGGCAGGCAATGACTGAGTTGCAGGAACTTGCAAATTCCCGGTTGATAACAGTCTCTTCATTGTATCGTTCCTCGCCGATGGGACCAGCGGAGCAACCTGATTACATTAACGCGGTAGCCGCTATCGACACCGAACTTTCACCCCATGCTCTGCTGGATGCCTTGCAGGATATCGAACAGGCCCACGGTCGTGTTCGCAAGGGAGAACGCTGGGGTCCCCGTACGCTGGATCTGGATGTGTTACTCTATGGTGAGCAGGTGATCGATGATCAACGTTTAATCATTCCGCACCCGGGTATTGCCGAGCGGGCTTTTGTACTTTACCCGTTGTATGAGATCACCGGCGAAGATTTCAACATACCGGGCCACGGCCCACTGCAGGCACTGTTAAACCGGGTTGCAACAGATCGGCCGGAGCGTTTGCGCGATGAGTGATAGCGGTTCCCTTGGTTACATCGTAGTAGAAGGACCGATCGGGGTGGGCAAGACGACCCTCGCCCACAGACTGGCCGAATCCTTCGGTTCGGACCTGATCCTGGAGGGAGCCGATGAAAACCCGTTTCTGGAACGCTTTTATCAGGACCCACGGGGTGCCGCACTGCAAACCCAGCTGTTTTTCCTTTTTCAGCGGGTACGCCAGATTCAGGAATTGCAGCAAAGTGATATGTTTGCTCCCGTCCGGGTTGCAGACTTTCTGATAGAAAAAGATCGCCTGTTTGCCGAGCTGACCCTTGATAGCGAGGAATTCAAACTCTATGAACAGGTCTATCAGCATGTGGCGGTCAGCGGACCCCGTCCTGATCTGGTGGTCTACTTGCAGGCACCGGTCGAGATTTTACGCAAACGCATTGCAGAACGTGGCCGCAGTTATGAAAGAAGCCTGGACCCCGGATATCTGCAGAAACTGAGCGAAAGTTACATGGAATTTTTCCACCGCTATGATGCTTCGCCATTACTGATTGTGAATGCGGCCGAAATCGATTTCGCCAACAAGACCGGAGATTATGCCCTGTTACTGGAGCAGATAAGTAAAATCCGTAGTGGCCGGCACTACTTCAATCCTGGTCCTCTGGAACTATGAGTTATTCGTAATGGGTTTTGAGCAGATACAGGCGATGAAACAGCGTGGCGAGAAGATCGCCGTGCTGACCGCTTATGACGCCAGCATGGCAGCGCGTTGTGAACAGGCGGGCGTTGATGTTCTGCTGGTGGGAGATTCACTTGGCATGGTAGTCCAGGGGCATGACTCCACCTTGCCGGTAACGATGCAGGACATGCAATACCATACGACCAATGTCGCCCGGGTAAGGGAACGGGCACTGCTGATTGCCGATATGCCTTACCGCAGTTATGACAGTGATGACGCGGCGTCGGAAAATGCTCGCGCATTGTTAGGCGCCGGTGCGGACATGGTCAAGCTGGAAGGCGGAGGGGCATTGATTCCCCGAGTACGTCATCTCGTTGAAAATGATATCCCCGTCTGCGGGCATCTGGGGCTTTTGCCCCAGTCAGTCAATGAACTGGGTGGATACAAGGTACAGGGCCGGGATAGCGAGGATGCGCGTCAAATGATCGAGGATGCCCGGGCCCTGGAAGCGGCAGGTGCCAACATGCTGGTGCTGGAATGCATACCGCGACAATTGGCAGGCCAGATTACCGAGGCGATCTCGATTCCGACAATTGGTATCGGTGCCGGTATTGATTGTGACGGCCAGGTTCTGGTGATCTATGATCTTCTTGGTATCACACCCGGTAAACGCCCGCGCTTTGTACAAGATTTTTTGCAACCACTCGGTGCCGGCAAGGGTATTCAGGAAGCCATCGCCGAGTTTGTGCGTCAGGTCAAGGCCGAAGAGTTTCCACAACCGGAACATAGTTATACATAAATTATTCCACACAGGAGGTCGTGATGAAAAAGTTGCTCATTATTGTCATGCTGGCTGCGCTGCAAGGTTGCAGCTGGGTCAAGCTGGATCCTGCCGGTGAGCAGGTCAATGTCGTTGAACCGCAACACGTGAAAAGTTGCAAGCTGCTCGGCAAAACCACGGTTTCCGTCAAATCCACTGTTGCCGGTATCGGACGTGATGAAGATGATATGCAGAAAGAGCTCGAAATCCTGGCTCGCAACAACGCGGCTGATATCAAGGGCGATACCATTGTCGCTGCTTCCGAGATCAAGGACGGCAAGCGGGTTTATAACGTGTATCGTTGCAAGCAGGCCGAGAAATAACCGGACTCTCGCACCCTGAAATAATTACAGACTCATACCCTTCGAGCTAAACGGTATTCGCGCATGCAACTTATCGAACAGGTGCGCGATATGCAATTGCAAAGTCAGTCCTGGCGGGCCGCCGGTTGGCGAATTGCCTTCGTGCCGACGATGGGAAATCTGCATGATGGCCATCTTGATCTGGTGCGCGAGGCATTCAGGCAGGCCGACAGGGTCGTCGTCAGTATTTTCGTCAATCCCTTGCAGTTTGACGAAACGGCAGATTTTGAACGTTATCCCAGAACCCTGGAAGAGGATCTGCGTCAGCTCTCCAGTTTGGGTGTGGCGGCCGTATTCGCGCCGGACGAACGGGCGATGTATCCTGCCGGTCGTGACCAGACGACGCGGGTAAATGTTCCTGGACTGACTGAGGAACTGGAAGGCGCACATCGCCCCGGGCATTTCACAGGCGTCGCCACCGTCGTGACCAAGCTGTTTCAGGCGGTGCTGCCCGATGTGGCCCTGTTCGGCGAAAAGGATTTCCAGCAATTGCTGGTGGTGCGCAAGCTGGTGACCGATCTCAATCTGCCGGTGACCGTGGTTGGTCTGCCGACCCGCCGTGAAGCCGATGGTCTGGCCATGAGTTCACGCAATCGTCTGCTGGACAGTGAACAGCGCCGTCGAGCGCCGCAATTGTATGCCACCCTGCAGTGGGTTGCCGAGCAGTGGCAGAGGGGACGTCAGCCCGCCGAGCTGGAGCCGGCGGCCGTGCAGCGCCTGCTCGATGCCGGATTCCAGCCGGAATATGTGAGTCTTCGCCAGGTGGAAAACCTTTTGCCGGTCACCGACAGTGGAGCTGAGCTGGTCGTGCTGGCAGCCGCGCGACTCGGGGACGTGCGCCTGATCGACAACCTCAGAATCTGAGCGGGACAGCCAAATGCTGCTGGACCTGTCAAGTCACACAGGTAAAAATGCCTTAGAAAAGAAGATCTTGTATGG
>JASFNY010000238.1:0-4039 GCA_050116795.1 Thiohalophilus sp. | reverse complement strand
TCACCGCGGTAAAATTCCTCTGGCAAGGTATCGATGAGACATACCGCGTTATTATCGATGTTTGCCAGCACCTCGTCGCGATCGGCGATCAAATTCGGTCTTGGCCTGGGTGTTAATGTTTTTACCGGTCGATTGACCGGCCCGAGTGACAGCGGTCGTCCTTCCGCTGCCCAGGCGCCAAGTCCCCCGTCGAGGATTGCCGCGTTATCAAAGCCAACCCAACGCAACATCCACCAGACCCGCGCGGCCCAGGCTGTATAACTGGTGTCATACAGCACCACGCGGGAATCATCGCCTACCCCCAGTGCCCCCATCGCTTCACAAAAATGCTCCGGTGTTGGTATGGCGAATTCCACCGGGCTGCTGATGTCAGATAGATCACCTTTGAGATCGGCAAAGCCGGCATTGGGAATATGCCCCAGCTCATACTCGGGGCGGGCGCTGACATTATGAAACCCGCCGTCCTCATGCGGAATGGTGGTGACCGAACAGTCCAGCACCACCAGGTCAGGGTCATCGAGGTGCTGACTCAGCCATTCGGTAGTGACAAGGGTGTCCATACTCACTCCTTAATATAAACAAGCAAACAATTCACGGATACGAGAAAGCGCACCAGTCGACCCTGGCGAATTCACTGCTTCAGACGATAACCGGTCTTGAACATCCACCAGACAATAGCCAGGCAAAGAGTCAAAAAACCAAGAATCATGGCGACGCTCAGTCCCACGCTGACATCCGCCACCTCAAAGAAGCTCCAGCGAAAACCGCTGATAAGATATACAACCGGATTGAACAGAGTTACGGTCTGCCAGGCAGGCGGCAACATGGCCACCGAGTAGAACGTGCCACCCAGGAACACCAACGGGGTGACCACCAACAAAGGTATCAGCTGCAACTTTTCAAAATCAGTGGCCCACAACCCGATAATGAAGCCGAACAGGCTGAATGATATACAGGTGACAATCAGAAACGTCAGCATCCAGAATGGATGGGCGATATGAATATCAACAAAGAAACCGGCTGTAGCCAGGATAATCAAACCTATGATGAATGATTTGGTGGCCGCCGCACCGACATAACCGATCAGTATCTCGACGAACGACACCGGGGCAGACAACACTTCATATATCGCCCCGGTAAACTTGGGAAAGAAGATTCCAAACGAGGCGTTGGCCAGGCTCTGGGTGAGAACCGCCAGCATTATCAATCCAGGCACGATGAAAGACCCGTAGCCTACCCCTTCGACCGATTCGATACGCGTACCGATCGCCGAACCAAACACGACAAAATACAGCACTGTGGTCAGTACCGGCGAGGCAAAGCTCTGCGCCACAGTTTCAAATGCCCGGCGCATTTCTTGCAGGTATATAACGCGAACAGCGTAAAGGTTCATGACCTGTCACCTTTTACCAGGTTGACGAATATCTCTTCCAGCGAGGTCTGGAGAGTCTGCATGTCCTTGATCACCAGTCCGGCATCGCGAATTGCCTGCAACAACTCATGAATACCCGTGTGGGGCTTATGCGGGTCATAGGTATAGATGAGCTGTTCGCCCTGCTCCGACAACTCCAGTTTCCACTCCGATAGTGAAACGGGCAAATCATCGATGGCCATCTCCAGCTCGACCACCAGCTGGCGCTTGCCCAGCTTGTGCATCAGTGCTTGTTTTTCATCCACTAACAGCAACTCGCCATTGTTAATCACGCCCACCCGATCGGCGATTGCCTCGGCCTCCTCGATATAGTGCGTGGTGAGAATAATGGTCACGCCCGAGGCGCGCAGCCGGCGTACCAGCGCCCACATCTCCTGGCGCAATTCCACGTCCACCCCTGCAGTCGGTTCGTCCAGGAACAGCACCATCGGCTCATGCGCCAGCGCCTTGCCGATCAGTACCCGGCGTTTCATACCACCCGAGAGGGTCATCAGGATATTGTTGCGCTTGTCCCACAGGGACAGGTCCTTGAGCACCTGCTCCAGATACGCCGGGTTCGGCGACTTGCCAAACAGCCCGCGACTGAAACACATGGTGTGCCAGACCTTGTCAAACGCGCCCAGGCTGAGCTCCTGGGGCACCAGGCCAATGCGGCTGCGGGTGGCGCGATACTGCTTCACATTGTCATAACCGTCCACGGTGACTGTGCCCGAACTGGCGTTCACAATCCCGCAGATAATCGAAATCAGGGTGGTCTTCCCCGCCCCGTTCGGCCCCAGCAACGCGATGATCTCGCCCGGCTGAATGTCCAGGCTGACGTTTTTCAGCGCCTGGTAGCCGGTAGCATAGGTCTTGGACAGGTTGTTGATCGAGACGATGGGTTGCATGAAATCAATTATAGCTATGGTCTGGCAATCCTGAATGCTAACAGATTCCCGGGCTGTCCGGGGCCCGGGCAGCTATGTATCTCAGCGTTCAACAGCAGATTGATTAACAGCCCTGAACACACTTGCCGTTCTGATCAAAGGCCATTGTCCGTCCACTCAAAGGCAGATAGACCGGCACTTTGCTGGCACGAATAAAACTATCCGTACGCGTGCCGGGAATCACCTTGCCGTTGCTGGTTGCCGCCTCGTTGGCATGCGAGGCGATCACTGCATTGGGTTTGACCAGATCGTTGATAACGTAGGCTGCTTCAGTCGGGCCGGTCGTATAGGTATCACCAATGTTCATGACAGCCAGCTTGGCGCCATACTGGCGACGAACCACGGTTTCCTGTTCCGCCGTGACACCGGTATCACCGGACAGATACACGACCAGGCCGTTGGAAAAGGACAGTACGTAGCCGGTAGGCGGGCCGGCATAAGCAGTCAGCCCGGCTTCATCAAGCATTTTGCCCAGCTCACCGCCGATCATGCCGCCGGCAATGCCGTTGGAATGGACCGCCGGCACGGTGGTGATGCTTACGCCGCCAACTTTGATCGAAGCGCCAAAACGCACGAGTTTCGAGTTCGATGGATCGCCGCCCAGTGCCTTCAACTTGCCGGCAAAGAACTTGGGCATTTCACTACCGGTAATGATCGTCGCTTTTTTGGCCAGGGCGATATTCACGCTATTGGTATTGGGCAGCACATTCACCGGTGTCTCCGGTTTGGCACAAGTGCCGGCATTGCGTACCTTGATATGCTGGTTACCCACGTGATCCCCGTGCATGTGCGAGACCAGCACGATATCAATTTTCCCCAGGCGTGGATCGTCGGCTCCCTCGACCGTGCGACCGGCATCGTAAAGTAATCGCGTCCCGTTCGGGTCCTCAAAGATCAGCGCCCGGTCTCGGCTGCAAAACTCGCCGTCGTGACTACCCAGCGGAGTAACCTTCACTGTCTTTGCTGCGGCCGGTGTCGCCCAGATGGCAGCAATCGTCAACATACCGATTAACACAACACGCATAAACTGCATGGGAAAGGTCATAACGAGTTTCTCCGGTTCAAGGATCAGCAACAAATTATTCTAAATCCAAACAAACAGGATTCAATTGAATTTATGCCAGCAAACCAATAAGGGTATTGACGTCTTTCTGAAAAGATACCATTAACAATAGTCAGTTTATGTTTCAGACTTCACTCTCGCCATTGTCAGTTAACTCTGGCACATTGCAATTGGATTTTATATACATGGTGAAAATGATTCGATCATTAACTTTGCTGACCCTATTGTCTGGCGTGTTACAACACGAACAGCTGCATGCCCGGGAGCGCGATGATAGAACACCGATGGTCATCGAGATCAGAGCACCGCTGATCGAGACCCGCTGGCAAGACGCCCCGAGTGGTGTCAGCCTGATTGAGACTGAGGACATCGACAATGGCCGTGTCCCCTTACAACCCACCGATGCATTATCGCTTGCCCCCGGCGTGCTGGTACAAAACCGCAATAATTTTGCACAAAACCCAAGAGTATCAATCCGTGGTTTCGGTGCCCGTGCCCCGTTCGGGATTCGCGGCGTAAGGGTGCGGCTGGACGGCATTCCCCTGACCACGGTCGACGGCCAGGCACAGATCGATGCCATCGATCCCAGTTCCATCGCCAGCATCGAGGTACTGCGCG
>JASFNY010000237.1:0-4049 GCA_050116795.1 Thiohalophilus sp. | reverse complement strand
GACCGGTATGGCCTTCCGTGTCCCGACTTCCGACGTGTCCGTGGTCGACCTGACCTGTGAACTGGAAAAAGATGCTTCCTACGATGACATCTGCAAGGCGATGAAAGCCGCCTCTGAATCCGGTGACATGAGCAAGACCCTGGGTTACACCGACGAGAAAGTCGTTTCCACTGACTTCCGCGGCGTAGGCTATTCTTCCATTTTCGATGCCGAAGCCGGTATCGCGCTGGATGGAACCTTCGTCAAGCTGGTGTCCTGGTACGACAACGAGTACGGCTACACCTGCAACATGCTGCGTTTTGTTGAACACGTAGCCAAGTAAGCCCGATATATCGCCCGGTGATTCACCGGGCGATATTATTTAAAACCCAACGCAGAGGCGCAAAGACGCAAAGGACGCGAAGAAGTACGAAATGCGCTTTCGTGTAATGAATACAGCTATAGATATTAAACGCAATATCGCAAAGACAAATTAACTTTGCGCACTCTGCGCCTTTGCGTCTTTGCGTTTAATATTTTGTAATCTATTCAGGAGTTAACAACATGTCATTCATCAAGCTGACTGATCTTGATCTGGCCGGCAAGCGAGTATTGATTCGCGCCGATCTGAACGTGCCGGTAAAAGACGGCAAGGTCACCTCCGATGCCCGTATCACTGCTTCCATGCCGACCATCGAGCATTGCCTGAAGGCGGGTGCCGCGGTAATGGTGATGTCTCATCGCGGTCGCCCGGAAGAGGGTGTGGCCGACGAGGAGAACTCCCTGGCGCCGATCGCCGATGACATGTCCACCAAGCTGGGTAAAGAAGTACGCCTGGTAAAAGATTATCTGGAAAATGTCCCGGAAGTTGCCTCTGGCGAAGTGGTCTTGCTGGAAAACGTCCGGTTTAACGCCGGTGAAAAGAAAGACGATGAAGCGTTGGCCAAAAAATATGCCGCGCTCTGTGATGTATTCGTGATGGATGCTTTCGGGACTGCGCATCGCGCCCAGGCTTCCACCCACGGTGTCGGCAAATTTGCCCCGACCGCCTGTGCCGGGCTGCTGCTGGCCGAAGAATTGGATGCGCTGGCCAAGGCCCTGGCCGATCCGGCGCGGCCGATGGTTGCCATCGTTGGTGGTTCCAAGGTGTCTACCAAGCTGACTGTGCTCGAGGCCCTGTCCACCAAGGTGGACCAGTTGGTGGTCGGCGGTGGTATTGCCAACACCTTCCTCAAGGCGGCCGGTCACCCGGTCGGCAAGTCGCTGTGCGAGGACGACCTGGTGGATACCGCCAAGAGCCTGATGGACAAAGCCGAAGCGGCCGGTGCCAGTATTCCGATCGCCACCGACGTTGTGGTCGGCAAGAAATTTGATGAAAACGAACCCGCGGTCCTCAAGAAGGTCGATGAGGTGGCCGAAGACGACATGATTTTCGATATCGGTCCGGATTCTGCGAAGGCGCTGGCAGATATTATTGCCAAGGCTGGTACCATTGTCTGGAACGGTCCGGTCGGGGTTTTTGAATTCGATCAGTTCGGTGAGGGTACCAAGACCATCTCCATGGCGATTGCCAATGCCAAGGGTTTTAGCCTGGCCGGTGGCGGTGACACCATTGCTGCGATTCAAAAATATGACATCTATGACAAGGTATCCTATATCTCCACGGCCGGCGGCGCTTTCCTCGAATACCTGGAAGGCAAGACTTTGCCGGCGGTTGCCATGCTTGAAGAACGCGCCAAGCAATAAGTTGGTTTTGCAGGCAACAAAACGCGAATGTGGGCCGGCCGATCACGGCCGGCCAAATAGTTATATAATAATGGCCCCGCCATCCGGCCCTCAGGAAGCAGTTACCAAGGTATGAGAAGAACCAAGATTGTCGCCACGCTCGGTCCCGCCACCGATGATCCCAAGGTCATGGACAAGATCATCGAAGCAGGTGTGGATGTCGCCCGAATCAATTTCTCCCACGGTACTCCCGAGGAACACATGGAGCGGGCCGACAAGATCCGCAACCGGGCCCGTGCCCACGGTCGCCAGGTCGGTGTCATGTGCGACCTGCAGGGTCCGAAAATACGCATCGAGCGCTTCAAGAACGGTGAGGTCGACCTCAAGGAAGGCGAAAACTTTATTCTCGATACGAAAATGGATCCCGAATCCGGGACCGCCGAGCGGGTCGGGATGGCCTACAAGGAGCTGCCCGAAGATGTTACCCGCGGCGATACCTTGCTGCTGGATGACGGCCGCATCGTGCTGTGGGTCGACTCCATCGAAGGAGCCGAGGTGCGCTGCCGGGTTGTCGTGGGCGGTAAACTGATGGATCGCAAGGGGCTTAACAAGCAGGGCGGCGGCCTGTCCGCACCGGCCCTGACCCACAAGGATCGTGAGGACATCAAGACGGCCGCGGCCATGAAGGCCGATTACATTGCGGTCTCTTTTCCACGTAATGCCGAGGACGTGCAGGAAGCCCGCCATCTGATCGAGGCGGCCGGCAGTAATGCCCACGTGGTAGCCAAGATCGAGCGGGCCGATGCGCTCGACAAGATCGAGGAGATCATCGAGGCGTCAGACGTGATCATGATCGCCCGCGGCGACCTGGGTGTGGAAATCGGCGATGCGGCCCTGCCCCCGGTGCAGAAGAACCTGATCAGCAAGGCCCGCTCCATGAACCGTGTGGTGATTACCGCGACCCAGATGATGGAGTCGATGATCACCAGCCATATCCCTACCCGGGCCGAGGTATTCGATGTGGCCAACGCAGTCCTGGACGGCACCGATGCCGTCATGCTTTCGGCGGAAACCGCCAGCGGCCGCTACCCCGACAGTGCCATCGCGGCCATGGATCGAATCTGCCGCGAAGCGGAAAAACAGCGTACCGCCAAGCGCTCCGACCACCGTATCGATACCCGCTTCAAACGCATTGACGAGGCGATTGCCATGGCGGCTATGTACACCGCCAACCACCTGGGTGTGAAGGCGATCGCGGCCCTGACCGAGTCTGGCTCGACCACGCGCTGGATGTCGCGTATCAGCTCGGGGATCCCCATCTACGCCTTGACGACTTATGTGGAGACGCGTAGAAAGGTGACTCTCTACCGCGGCGTCTATCCGGTCAGTTTCGATATACCTGCGGACCTGGATCGCGCCGCCGTGAACCGGGAAGCCATCGATGAACTGCTGCGCCGTGGCGCGGTACGTGACGGTGACCTGGTCGTCATAACCCGTGGCGACCTGATGGGCGTGCGGGGCGGTACCAACGCCATGACCATCGTCCGCGTCGGCGATGTGGACGGCGTGGATCAGGACAATTCGCTCGAGTGAACGAGCTGCAGGATTTAATTTAACATAGTAAAATAGTCGGAAATATAATCTAAGGAGGTCCGAAAATGGCCCTGATTTCACTGCGTCAATTGCTGGACCATGCTGCCGAAAACGGCTATGGCATGCCGGCCTTCAACGTCAATAACATGGAGCAGGTGCATGCAATCATGCAGGCTGCCGATGAAACCAACAGCCCGGTCATCATGCAGGGTTCAGCCGGTGCGCGCTCCTACGCGGGCGAACCGTTCCTGCGTCACCTGATCACCGCCGCGCTGGAAATGTACCCGCATATCCCGGTCGTTATGCACCAGGATCACGGCTCGGCTCCGGGTGTGTGCCTGCGCTCCATCCAGTCCGGCTTCAGTTCCGTCATGATGGACGGTTCCCTGATGGAAGACATGAAAACCCCGTCTTCCTATGAATACAACGTCGAGGTTACCCGCAAGGTGGTCGAAATGGCCCACGCCGGCGGCGTTTCCGTCGAAGGTGAACTGGGTTGCCTGGGTTCCCTGGAAACCGGTGAAATGGGTGAGGAAGACGGCCACGGCGCCGAAGGCAAGCTGGATATGGACCAGCTGCTGACCGATCCGGAACAGGCCGCCGACTTCGTCGCCAAGACCGGCGTGGACGCCCTGGCCATCGCCATCGGTACGTCCCACGGTGCTTACAAGTTCACCAAGGAACCGACCGGCGATATCCTGCGTATCGATCGCATCAAGGAAATCCACGAGCGGATTCCGGATACTCACCTG
>JASFNY010000236.1:0-4053 GCA_050116795.1 Thiohalophilus sp. | reverse complement strand
ACGAAACTGTGTGCAATCAAGATCCAGTGTGCGACGATTCAGCCCGCTCTTCTTACAGGCCAGGGCAAACCGGTGTGCGATCAGATCGGCATACTGACCAGTGCCACGCATACGTTCACCAAACTCCGCTCGATAGGCCTGGCCGCCGCGAAGATCACGCACACGGTTCATCACATGCTCTGCCTTCAGGGGATAGTGTTCCAGTAACCATTGCTGAAACAGCTCCTTGATCTCATGCGGCAGGCGTAAAATCACGTAACTGGCCGAACCGGCACCGGCTTCCGCACAACGCGTCAACAGCGATTCAATTTCATGATCGTTGAGCACCGGAATGATTGGCGCCATCAGCACGCCGGTCGGAATACCCGCCTGGTTCAATCTCTCAATCGTCTGCAGGCGTCGTTTCGGAGCCGCTGCCCGTGGTTCGAGTCGACGGCTCAATTCCCGATCCAGCGTGGTCACCGAGACAAATACTTTGACCAGGTTCGCTTCGGCCATCGGAGTCAGCAGATCAAGGTCGCGCTCGATTAATGATGACTTGGTAATGATTGCCGCGGGATGGCGATGATCATGTAATTCCTGGATGATGTTCCGTGTGATTCCAAGCCGACGCTCTACTGGTTGATAGGCATCGGTATTTGCACCCAGAACGATCACTTCGGGCTGGTAATTGCGCCTGGCCAATGCTTTGCGTAGCAGTTCCGCCGCATTGGGCTTGGTGAATATCTTGCTCTCGAAATCCAGTCCCGGGGAGAGATCCAGATAGGCATGCGTGGGTCGGGCAAAGCAATAGCTGCACCCATGCTCGCAACCTTTATAGGGATTAATCGAGCTGGTGAATGGAACATCCGGCGAATCATTGTGTGAGATGATCGTGCGACTATCGTCTACCAGAAACTCGGTACGCACAGGAATGCGTTCATCAGGATGCCAGCCATCATCGAATGCCTCGCGCGCATACTCACTGAAGCGCGAGACAGCGTTGCTGTCGGCCCCTCGACCTTTGGAGCATGTATTGACCTTATCAGACATGTTTCCGCAGTGGTGGCATGGGACTGTCCAGGCAAATTGAGATGGTCCGCAACAATTCTTCACCGCGGACTGTGGCTTTATTGTCGTACATGATACATGCCGCACAAGCTTTTAATATGCGCGGCTTGAGCAGCGGTTTTAATTGTTCAAGTTTATCGAGTGCCAGGTTTATACTTTCCAGTGAAATAGCTGTTCGTGGAACAAACTGAAAGGCCCCAGCTCCGATTGATTTTTTTGCCGCTTCAAAGGCTTGCAGGGCATCAGACTCCTCAGCATGTTCAATATGGGAGGCCAACGAGATGATTATTTCGGCCTCTGTCTTCACCGCACCAAGATGATTGAATTTCTCTTTAGGACGTTTACGCAGACCGAATTCATAGTCCAGTTGCTGAATCACAAATCGCTGCATGATCCATTCTTTTATATCAACTTTGTTATCTGTCGAAATGAGTTCCTGTATCACCTGACGAAACTGCTGGTACTGGCTATCCGACAGGCTCTTCAGGCTGGACAGTGCCAGTTCAAGAAGCGGCAATCCTCCCTGCTCTGGAAGCCGGCTGAATACCGGCGCGAGTTTCTGAGTGTAGGTGACTACTGCCGGATCGGCATGTTTACCCAATAGTTCTACTTGCTGCTGCCTGACTTCTGATTTTGAATCGAGGAACATGCCATAGACGATCGCCCGTGCACCAAATGAATCCTGGGCCGCTTGCTTAAGTGCACCGGGAATAGTGTCAAGAATGGCCCGAGCATTATTGATCTCATTTTGAGTTACCCTGCCGATGTGTTCAACGACTTCATCGGCACTCAATATGCCAGCGGTAACCGCGGCACCAAGAACGGCTGCCTTCCTTTCGCTTAGGTCTTCAGGTTTGCCGCTCGATTCGGTCTCCTGGTGAATTATTCTTGGCGAAATATATTCGCCGTCCCAGTTGGGTTCGATGCGTCGAATGCGCTTTCCGAGTGGGGGGTGGGTGGCAAACAATGACTGCAGAAACCCGCCAACCCCTTTGGAAAAATAGGCATGACTATATTCAGGAGCTGCCGGGCTGTTCAATAAGGATCCCATGCTTGAGCCGCCAATTTTCTTCAGCGCCCCGGCAATACCCTCTCTGTCACGGGTATACTGCACGGCAGATGCATCAGCAAGATATTCACGTTGCCGACTGACCATTGACTTGATCCATTGGCCAAAGAAATATCCCACATAACCGACAACAACAAGCCCGCCACCCAGGACGAGTAGTGCCACGACAGCATTACCACCGTTTCGGTTACGTGAACTGCGCACATACCGCATGCCGCGCAATATATAATAGCCAATCAGACCAAGCAAAAGTATTCCATGTAACACACCAATCAGGCGTATATTCATTCGCATATCGCCATTGAAGATATGACTGAATTCATGTGCGATAACGCCCTGCAGTTCATCACGACTTAGCTGAGTAATAGCACCTCGCGTGATACCTATGACAGCATTATTTGGTGTCTTGCCGGCCGCAAATGCATTGATTCCGGCCTCTTCCATCAGGTAAACCGGCGGTACAGGCATCCCGGAAGCTATTGCCATCTCCTCCACGACATTCAATAACCGGCGTTCATCCATGTCACGGGTGCCTGGATTAATTAAACGACCCCCAAGCATCTCGGCCACACTGCGACCACCCCCGGACAAGGTCATGGTTTTATACAAACTCCCCATGAATACCACCGAGAATATAATCACTGCCACACCGATAAAGATGTCCCAGGCAAAATACTGTCCAAGATCGTAGGGCGAAAAAATGAACTGACCAGTCTGATTATATGCGAGAATTGTCAGAATCAGCAGATTGGTGACGATGATCAAGCCTGTCACAGCCAATAGAAACAGCAACACCAGCCAACCGGTCTGCCGACGCGCTTTGTCCTGCGCCTCAAAGAAGTTCATCACGCAGCTACCAGATAAACACTAAATCAGAAAGAAACTTTAGGTGCCGCCTGTATCTGCGCGCTATCCTCAAATTCCATCAGTTTTGCATCCTGTCCATGACCGAACGTGGCTGCGAATAGGTTCTGGGGGAAAGACTGCTTGTAAGTGTTGTACGCCATCACCGCATCATTAAAAGCCTGCCGGGCAAACGCCACCTTGTTTTCAGTGCTGGTCAGTTCCTCAGTCAACTGCATCATGTTTTGGTTGGCCTTGAGATCCGGATAGGCTTCAACGACAACGTTAAAGCGGCCCAGGGCCCCGGCCAGGCTGCCTTCCGCCTGATTGAGAGATTCGATCGCCGACGGATCACCCGGGTCTTTATGGGCCTGACTAAGATTGTTGGCAGCCGCATTACGCGCCTGAATGACTGCATCCAGCGTTTCCCGTTCGTGTTTCAAATAACCTTTCGCAGTCTCTACCAGGTTAGGGATCAGGTCGTAACGACGTTTCAGTTGAACTTCAATCTGGGCAAATGCGTTTTTGAACCGGTTTTTCAACGCTACCAGACGATTAAAGATTGAAATAATATAAATGACTATGGCTGCAATTATTACCAGCGTCACGATCATTGAGACATCCATGCTATCCCCCCTTTAAGCCAGCGTGCATTATTTAATTGTCGGGTATCCCTGAAAACATACATCGTCAGTATAAGTTAATCAATATCTTCGGTGATTGCACTGTAACCACCGTTAGCCAGGGCCTCCAGAGGCTGTCCGCGCAGGCGATAAATCAGCCACTCTTCCTTAGCGCTGGCACCCAGTGCTTCGTAAAAGGAGATCGCCTTCTTGTCTTCACCCAGCACCCACCATTCCAGGCGGCTACAACCCCTTGCCAGCGTCAGTCTGGCCAGGTGTGATAACAAACATTTGCCGATACCATGACCGCGCCATTCAGGTTGTACATAGAGGTCTTCCAGATGCAGTCCACAGCGTCCGCGGAAGGTCGAGTAATTATTATAAAAGAGCGCAAAACCTGCCGGCGTATCGCCAATATAGGCCAGGACCACCTCGGCCTGGGGTCGGGGGCCGAACAGTGCACTGTGT
>JASFNY010000235.1:0-4089 GCA_050116795.1 Thiohalophilus sp. | reverse complement strand
AAACGATGTATCGAATTACTCTGCTAGTCCTGACATTGTTACTGGCCGGTTGTGATCAACAATCTGCGCCTCCCGAACAGATCTATCCCTGGCAGATCACTTTATTGCCGGACGGTGGCAGCCGGGTATTCGGCATCACGCTCAATGATACTCAACTTGGACAGGCACAATCGGTTCTGGGCGCACACTTTGATGCGGGCCTGTTTGAAAATCCTGATGGCAGCCTGTCGCTGGAGATATTTTATAACGAGGTGACACTCGGTGGTCTCAGTGGCAAATTTATTCTGACCCTGGCGGCTTCACAGGATTTGCTTGAGGCTATGCGCGAGCGGGCGGTGGGTCAAAAGAGGACGGACAGCGGGGCATTACGCTATCGCCTGGCAAAAACCGAACAGCAAAACATGCTGAAGTTGCCAATCAGTGCAATCAGTTATATCCCCTATGTCGATCTGGATGAAGAGATGGTTCAGCAGCGGTTTGGTACTCCACTTGACAGAATCGTGGTTGCTGAAGGCAAGCGTCATCTGCTTTATCCCGACAAAGGACTGGATCTGTTACTGGACAATGACGGTAAGGAGTTGCTTCAGTATGTGGCGCCGCGTGACTTCAGCCGCTTGCGGCAACCACTGCTCAGGCCATCTGACTCTTGAGATCGGCAGGTTCGACCGGCAGGTAATCAACCCGGTTACGGCCCTGTTGCTTGGCCCGGTAGAGGGCTTTGTCAGCCTGTTGCAACAGGTAACGGGCGGCGTGTTGCGGCAGCACATTCGGGTCACCATGTAGACTGCTGCAACCGATGGATATCGTGATCTGTAATGCCGAGCCGGTGGCGTCATGCGCTTTGTGGCTGGCTATCGAATGCCGAATTCGTTCTGCAATCTCCATAGCTTCCTGTTTATCGGTCCGTACCAGAAGTGCCGCAAACTCCTCACCACCGAATCGGGCCATCACATCGCTGGAGCGCATCTGCCGTTTGATCAGGCTGGCAACATCGCGCAACACCAGATCACCGATATGATGACCATGGTTGTCGTTGAACTGTTTGAAGAAATCAATATCCAGAAACAGGCAGCTCAGAGCGCTGTTCTCACGCAGACAGCGATCAGCTTCCTCGTCCAGACGTTCGTCGAAGTAACGCCGGTTATGCACGCCCGTCAATGGATCCATTAATCCAAGCAGTTTAAGTTTTTCGTTGTTGATCGCGTTTTCCAGGCAAACAGCAAGGATTGCAGCCAGGCGTTCAAGAAAATCGGTAGCCACGCCCTGTACGTAACGCTGTGATTCATTACTGCCGATGTTGAGACTACCGATCAGCTCACCCTGTCGAACCAGTGGAAAGAGTGCGGTACTGGCAGGCAGTTCGTCTGCCACGGGGAACAGAAACCGGTAACAATCTTCATTGCAACTGCCCAGCCGCGGATGAAAATGCTCGTTGAAATAGTCGCGTAGTGCAATAGCCTTATCAACGAACAATAATTGCGGATGGGTCTCAGGCGTAATGCCGAGGTTCTCCATGATACGACGGATTTCATATTCCGGATCGACCAGCAACAGGGTAATGGCGTCGAGATGGAATTCTTCGCGGTATTCAGTGAAGACAGCGTTCAGCAGGTCATCGAGTCCGGCGGCACTGATAAAACGTAACTCATGGTTCTGAAATCGACGCAGCTTCTGTTCATTACGAGTCGCGTTCGACTCGTAAGCTTTCAGCTTGCGTCGCAGCTGGCGGATTTCATCGTGCGGAGAGTTGTTGTTCATGAGTTTCATCCGCCGAGGGATTGAAAAACGAGCTGATGACCGACTGCAGTGTATCATGGCTCACCGGTTTGGCCAGAAAGTAATCCATGCCGGCATCCAGGCAGTTTTTACGGTCTTCGGTAGTGGCGTTGGCGGTCAGTGCGATGATGGGCAGGTGCTGGTTGCGAGGTTCTTTCTGTCGCCAGGCACGGGTCACCTCGATGCCATTCAGTCCGGGCATACGCATGTCCATCAAGACCAGGTCATACTGACCCTTGAGCAGTGCTCGCAGGGCCTGTTCACCATCGGTGGCATGTGTGACTTCATGGCCATCCATACGTAAAAACGTAGTGATTACCTTGGCGTTGATCTCACTGTCCTCGGCCAGCAGGACATGCAACGATGATTTTTCAACGATATAAGGCTGTTCACTCTGTTCGTCACTGGCCGCCTTTTGCTGATTTTCCGCTTTCTTGAATGGTAGCCCGAACCAGAAAGTGGTGCCTTTACCTGGCTGGCTCTTGACACCCATTCTGCCGCCCATGGCCAGGGCCAGGTTGTAGGAGATAGTGGTTCCCAGGCCGGTACCGGATTTCTGTGCAGGATGGTTTTCATGGCATTGATAGAAAGGATTAAAAATATGCGCCAGTTTTGAATTCTCGATGCCGATACCGGTATCACTGACCTCAAAATGGATCAGGTAGGTATCATCCTGGTGTTTGCGTTGCGACGCATGAATGGTGACACTGCCCTCGTCGGTATATTTGATCGCATTACTGATCAGGTTCAGCAGTATCTGACGAAGCCGGTTGGAGTCACCAATAAGATAGCGCGGAATATCATCGTCGATCTGGCATTCGATAGTAATTCCCTTCTCAGCCGCGCTTGGAGAAAATATATTGGTAACACCGTGGCAGACTGCTACCAGATCGAAGCGGGTATATTGAAAGTTATATTTGCCGGCCTCAATTTTGGACAAGTCCAGTACATCGTTGATAATTGAGTGCAGCGTGGTCGATGCTTCTTTCAGGTTGGTAACATACTCGCGCTGTTTATCATCGAGATCGGTTTTATCCAGCAGTTCGGTCATACCGATTATGCCGCTCATAGGCGTTCGAATTTCATGACTCATGGTCGCCAGAAATTCACTCTTGGCCCGGTTGGCCTTGTCGGCTTCCAGGCGGGCGGATTTGATACGCCCGATCATGACATTCAGATAAAATGGCAGTGCCATGAGAAAAACCAGGTAGGCGATTGCATCGATATAGTGGGAGTACCAGGTGTCGGTATATATAAGAATCAGCAGGAAGGCGATGACACTGGCGGCCGTGGCCGAAAATAATTCCCAGCGACCATAGCGCACGCCATAACCGATATATATCCAGGGATAAAAAAGAAAGTACGTACTGAACGGTCCGGCATCGGTAATAATCATTGCCGTACTGATAGCGGCAATATCCAGTGGAATAGTAACGTAAGGGCGAATCCTGGATTTTGGATAAATAAACACACTCAACAGGACTATGAGGGTGTAGATCAGGAATATTACGGCGAAAAGGTAATACTGGTAGCGATTATCCGGATAGTATCCGGTCTCGATACCGGCGCCGATATGCACAAAGGCAAACATCCAGATGATGAGCCGGGCAACGGCCTGGCTGAAGTCCGGAATGGACCACACCCGCGTGCTTTTCAGGTAGGCAACCGCTTGCCCGAGTTGTTCCTGTATCATATGTCAGTCCATGAGGTGTTCCCTCGACAAACTATGCCAGTATGACCGGCTTTACAGGGCAAATTCAATACAAAATTAATGGTGATTCAGGATGTCCGTCAAGCAAACCATCCCCGTTAAACTTACCCCGGAAAACAAATGCAGCTTCTGTCCCGGTACCAAATGCTGCAATTACATAACCCAGGAGATCGATACTCCCCGTTCCAAGGATGATTTTGATCATCTGCTCTGGCAGCTGGGGCATGAAAATATCCAGGCCTACAAGGACGAGGATGGCTGGTTTCTGGTGGTCATGACCCGCTGCACCCACCTTCAGGGCGACGGGAATTGCGGAATTTACGAGACCCGCCCCCAGGTATGTCGGGATTACAGCAACGACTATTGTGAATTTGATGCCCCCGCGGAAGAGGGATTTGAATTCTATTTTCGTAACTATCAGGAGCTCGACAAATACTGTCGCAAACGTTTCAAGGGCTGGGACAAGCGGTTTAAATAAAGGTCTCAGTCCCGTTCAGACAGCAACTCGCTGAAACAGCGTACCGCGTCGAATTCCTCGACATCCTTGGGCGGCAACTGACTATCAGGGTGCTTGACCGCCAATAGATGGCCAATTCCGTATT
>JASFNY010000234.1:0-4094 GCA_050116795.1 Thiohalophilus sp. | reverse complement strand
CAGGGTCCAGCGGAAGGTGGACTGGTGGGCCAATGGAATACCCATCTTTTGCCAGCGGGCCTTCCAGTACTCCCGATCACGACGGGTAATCACGCCGTTAGTGTTGGTGAATTTCCAATGCTGCAGGTCAAGCCAGATGATGTCCCGGCTACGGTTGCGGATAAATACGGTGATGAAACATTGCTTGCGCAGGACATCAATCATGGCTTCGCTGAAACCCCGGCCCTCATAGAAAGCCGCGATTTGTTGCGGTGTACGTGGGGTCAGGTTGACGACCAGCTGTTCTGATTCGTAACTCGGTTTGGCGGTTGCAGACAACGGTAGCAAGAACAGCAACCCCAGTCCGAGTCCCAGTCCCCAGAACCAGCGTTGTCCGTGATACCCATTAGCAGGAAATAATTTATTCAACCATCGCAACATCAACCACAGCCTCGTATCCGCAATTGGCGAAACGATAGCATGACGCTCATATGCGGTACAGTTAACCGCTTGTGGTTAAACCGGTGATGATATATCTCTATGTTAGTGGACAGTCGTTCCGGTTGTTGCGGTCCGGGATTTGTTCACGCCAAAGCCGGGCAGAAAGGATTTGACCCGTTGCATGGTATGTTCGCATCGATCCACCAGGTACAGGCGACGATGCAGGAATTGACGGGTCTTGCTCTGTCCGGCTGAACTGTCGGTCATCCAGTATATAAAGGTTTGCAAATAGAGACTGGTCAGGCCGACTTCCTCGACTATGCGTTGCAGGTGGGTACTGTCCTGCAGGGCCGCTTCCCGTATCCACTGCACGGTCCGGCTGATGCGTAACAGGCCTTGCAGTTGCAGATGAAGGTGTGCCGGCTCAAGTTTATACAACAGCATGTCGCGTGAGACGGTCTTGTATTCTGCCAGGCTGTCCAGCCAGCGCATGATCAACAGGTGCAGTCTTTCGTGCAGGGTCAGCTCGTTGTATCCCGGTGCCTGGGCGGCCTTGAGCATGGCCTGATCGGCCCGGTCATACCAGGCTTCCACCAGGTCATCTTTCTGATCGAAGTGCTGATATATATCGGACAGGGAGATATCCAGGGCGTTCGCCACCTCGTGCAGATAGAGGTGTTCCCAGGAACGCTCGTTGGCCAGGCGCATGGCGGTCTTGAGAATCATGTCAGCGGTTACAGCAGTATCAGTCATGCCAGTCTCTCCTGAAATGCCCATTACCGAATAGCATAGACAAGATCGAGGCCGGATTTCAAAACTCCCCGCAGGTTATCCGGCGCCCTTACGAGGCATTTACGCAGAACAGCCGGACAGGAGACTACCTGGCGACCGCCATACAGGTTCCAGATTACCGGGTACGTTTACTGGGGGACGACGTTGGTGGCCTGGAGGCCCTTGGGGCCTTCCTCGATATCAAAGCTGACGCTTTGACCTTCCGCCAGGGTTTTGAATCCGGAGCCCTGAATGGAACGAAAATGGACGAATACGTCGCCTTCGCCATTATCCTGGGCAATAAAACCAAAGCCCTTGCGATCATTGAACCACTTAACTTTGCCTGTAGCCATTTGCCTTACCTTGATGACAAATAATATTGATATACTGCAGGGTCTTCAGACGGGACTATTTGGAAGCTTGGAAGGGCCAACCAAAAATACCGCTGCGTTATCTGCAGCTGTTAATAAATTTACGACACTTTCCGGATAAACGCCACTGTAGCCGTGGGAAATATGTGATTTACGTCCCGTGGGTGGTTAATTTGTGGTATACTTTTATCCACAGTTTGTCTGACTTCCCTCCGAATCAATCAACGGCGGGATCAGGTGTCGGTCTCAGGGTAACTCGAGACCGGACTCAAACCCGCCGTGGTATGACCTTTTCGGGCCATTCCCCGCACACGTAATCTCGATCCTGTCACACGTGTTCCTTTTGCCAGGCTCGATTTTTGGCATATATCTATATTTTATAAGGCGAATTTATGTCTTTTTCTGATCTCGGCCTGAATGCCGGGTTATTGTCTGCTATTGCAGATCAAGGTTATTCCTCTCCGACCCCTATCCAGTCCCGGGCTATTCCGGTAATTCTGGCGGGCCGGGACATTATTGCCGGTGCCCAGACTGGAACCGGTAAAACCGCAGCGTTTACATTGCCGCTGTTACATCGCTTGAGTGCCAATGACGCTGCTCCCGGATGTCGTATTCGGGTGTTAATGGTGACACCGACGCGCGAATTGGCCCAGCAAGTGGCCGACAGCGTCCGGACCTACGGTCGTCATCTGTCATTACGCAGTGCGGTGGCCTATGGCGGAACGAACATCGGCCGTCAGATCAAGCAGCTGAAAGAAGGCGTGGATTTGCTGATCGCCACGCCCGGACGCCTGCTGGATCTGATCGATCGCAGGGTGGTAGATCTTTCCGGTGTCGAATCGGTCGTGCTGGATGAAGGCGATCGCATGCTCGATATGGGATTCTTACCCGCTATCGAGCGTATTTTCAGCCTGGTTCCAAACGAACGCCAGACCCTGTTGTTGTCTGCCACTTTTTCAGACACGATTAAAAAACTGGCCGGACGCTTTCTCAATGATCCGCAGTACATCCAGGTTGCTGAAGCCAACAGTGCTTCAACCAATATCGAACATTCGTTTTACTGGGTGGATAGTCCGCGCAAGCGTGCACTGCTGTCTCATCTGATCGATGGTGGTGAATGGCAACAATTGCTGGTATTTACGCGGACCAAACGTGGCGCAGACCGACTGGCCAAGCAACTGCAGGCCGATGGGGTTCGTGCAACTGCGATTCACGGTGATAAAACCCAGAACGCCCGCAGCCGCGCGTTGCGCGATTTCAAGCATCGCAAGGTGACGGCACTGGTTGCCACGGACGTTGCAGCTCGTGGGCTGGATATTGAACATCTGCCATTGGTGATCAATTTCGAACTGCCGGACAACCCGGAAGATTACCTGCATCGTATCGGTCGAACCGGTCGTGGTGGCAAATCGGGTACAGCGATATCTCTGGTAGGTGCAGATGAGCGTGGACGTGTTTCATCGATTCAACGCCTGCTGAAAACCAAGATTCCGGGCAAGACCATGACCGGTTTTGAGCCGGCCGGGGGTGTTCGGGAAATTAACGACAAACCGCGTTCTGGCAAACCCGCCGGGTCACGCTCACGTCGTGGCGCAGCACCGGCCGGGCCGGCACGTCGCAAGCAACGTTCCTCCAACCGCGCGCAGAATCGCTATAGCCAGACCGGGAGGTAATAATGAAGACGTTGTTTGTTGCAAACCTCGTCCCTGAGACCCGGGAAGATGATCTGCAGGAGCTGTTCAAGGAGTTTGGTACCGTTCGCGGTATCAAACTTGTCATGGATGTTTTCAGTGGACAGTGCCGTGGTCACGCTACGGTGGATATGGAAGGTCACGAAGCCCGCGCTGCCATGCAGGGCTTGAATGGACGGGATTTTAAAGGCAAGTCTCTGCGCGTGAGTGAGGATCGCAAGCGTCTGAAAGGTAAGGGACGTGGTCGTCGATAGGATAAATCGCTCTCACGCATAGAGTAATTTACCTGCTAATGCTGGAAGAGGTAAGACTTATGGAAACAATGAATACGATCGATTTGAGTCAAAGCCGCTATATGGTGAAGACAGTAGAGAAGACCGAAGCACCTGACGGTTGCGAAGGGAATAACTGGTATCGCTATGTACTGGAACGCAATGGCTCGACCCTCGTGGGGCAACGTCGCGGTACCCTGAGCCAGGTGACCCGCTACGCGGAAGAACTGGCCAGTGAGGCCAATTCACGACGTGGTGGCAAAGGCCCGTCCCAATGGTCGACGCGCAATAAAAAATAAAGTTCTGGTTAATAGTCGACCCGAAATCCTCGATACCTGACTATTTTAACAGCGGATTTCAGTCCAGCCTGAAACCGACTTTCAGTTTGACCTGATAGTGGCCAATTTTGCCGTCCACTATGTGACCGCGGGTTTCCGCAACCTCGAACCAGTCCAGGTTATGCAGACTCTTGTTTGCCTTGTCTATCGCCTGCTGAATGGCATCATCGCTGCTCTTTGAAGAAGAACCCACCAGTTCGATTACCTTGTAAACATGATCGCTCATTGATC
>JASFNY010000233.1:0-4097 GCA_050116795.1 Thiohalophilus sp. | reverse complement strand
ATCGACGTAATATTTAAGCGCGTTATGCACGGCTTTGACAACCGCGCGCGGAGTGATGGTCGCGCCGGTAAATTGATCGAACTCACCACCGTCCTTTTTGACTGCCCAGCCATCAGGACCCGGATTGTCGAGGGACTTGCCAGAGAAACCGTAAATCCAGTCAGAACGTTCGGTCTCGATGGCATCGCCCAGTCCCGGCGTTTCCCGGTGATTGATAACCCGTACACCGGCGAGCTTACCGTCATAATTGATTGCCACCAGCAATTTGATGTTACCGCTGTAACCGTCCGGGGCAATCACATTCAGGATGACTGTGATCGGTTTGCCGTTCTTGCGCGCCCGGTACACCGTGAGCGGATTGTCTGTGCCGAGCAGTTCGTTCCGGACCTGGATGGCGTCCTCGGTCAGTTCATTGTCATAGCTGTCCGGTGGCACCAGGGTCTGCAGGTTGCGTAACAGGGCCGCCTGTTCGTTTTCGGCAATCACCGGCGCGGTTTCATGCTGAATCCAGGCCACGATGGCCCCGCCAAGCACAGCGAATACGCCAAGCAGGAAGGCGCTGATCGACATGTGCCTGAGCAGTCCACGCATTAGTCGCGTTCCTCGCCGAATACCCGTGGCCGGGTGTAATAGTCGATGGTCGGTACCGCCATGTTCATCAACAGCACGGCAAAGGCAACGGCATCGGGATAGCCTCCCCAGGTACGGATAATGTACAGCAACAGGCCGATTCCGATTCCGTAAATAATACGCCCGCGATTGGTCGTCGCGGCAGTGACCGGATCGGTCGCGATAAAAAAGGCACCGAGCATGGTGGCGCCGCTGAACAGATGGAATAGTGGCGAGGTAAAGGCATCGGGATCGTTGAGATGAAACAGTCCCGAGATCAGGAAAAGCGTGCCCAGCATGGCCACCGGAATATGCCAGCTGATGATACGCATATAGAGTAATACCAGGCCACCGAGCATGAACAGCAGGTTGATCCATTCCCAGCCCAGACCGGAAAGCATGCCGAACAGTTGATTTCCCTGCTGGTATATCTCGCTAAGGGTCAGGTTCTGTGCCAGCTGGGTCTTGACGGCATCCAGCGGGGTCGCTGCGGTCAGTCCGTCCAGGGTCTTGCCCAAGGGAAGTTGTTCCAGAAAGCTGTAACGCAGGCCTTCGATAAACGACAGGCCGTGTCCTTCCGGGCTCAGCCACAGGGTCATCTCGCGTGGAAACGCGATCAGCAACATGGCATAACCCACCATGGCCGGGTTGAACGGGTTATACCCCAAACCGCCATACAGATGCTTGGCCACAATCAGGGCAAACGCGGCACCGAATACCGGCAGCCACCAGGGGGCCAGGGACGGTAACGCAACGCCCAGCAGTATCGCGGTGACCACGGCACTGCCGTCGAACAGGAAGGGCATGATGGGCCGTTTGCGCAAACGCAGCATAAGCGCTTCGGCGGCAACTGCCGTGACGATGGCCAGAATGATATTGATCAGTACACCCCAGCCGAAGAATTCGATGCTCACCAGAACGCCCGGAATCAGGGCATAGATGACCGCGAGCATGATGCGGTTGACCCGGTTCCCGGTATGCTGATGCGGTGAACTGTGTAGCGACAGGTTCATGATTCTTCCTTGTCCATGTTTCGGGCAGGTGTTTCGTCACCGGTTTCATTGGCTGTCGATTCCGGTTTGGCCTGTTCGGCCCGGCGTGCTTTGGCCCGGGCCATGGCTGCTTCGATCGCGGCTTTTTTCTTATCGTCGCTCGTCGACTTGTTATCAGGCTCGTTCTGGCTCTTTTTCAACAGTTCTTTCTTGCGGCGTTTGCGTTCTTCGTCTTCCTGTTTCTTGCGTTCCAGGCGGTAGAGGCGGAATTCGTGGCGTTCGCGGGCCTGATCAGCCTTGCGCTTGTCACGTTCCTGGGCCCATATCTCAGTCTTGGCAAAACGGTAGTACTGAACCAGCGGAATATGGCTGGGACAAACATACGCACAACAACCGCATTCGATGCAATCGAACAGGTTGAAGTCCTGTACCCGATCAAAATTTCTGGCACGGGCATACCAGTAGAGTTGCTGGGGTAGCAGTTGCGCGGGACAGACACGGGCGCACTCGCCGCAGCGAATGCAGGGCATGGGAGTGTGTTGTTCCTCGCGGGTTGGCCAGGAAAGAATGCAATTGGTGGTCTTGATTACCGGGACTTCGGGGGTGTCCACGTTAAACCCCATCAACGGTCCACCCATGATGATCTCGTGGTTCTGATCGTCGCGCCAGCCGCACTGTTCGAGCAACGCGGAAAAAGGGGTACCTATTAAAGTGTCCAGGTTGCAGGGTTGACCGACACCTTCACCGGTGACAGTCACGTAACGCGAGATCAAAGGTTTGCCTTCGTGAATGGCATCGGCAATCGCCGCGGCGGTACCAACGTTGTGACATACCATGTGAATATCCAGCGGCAAACCATGACTGGGGACTTCCTTGTTGGTCAGTACCTTGATCAACTGTTTTTCACCGCCGGTGGGATACACCGTCGGGATCTGGACAACTTCGATAAACGCTTTTTCCTCATCACTGAGTGCATCGCACAGGCTCGCGTAGGCCTCGGGCTTGTTGGTTTCCAGTGCGATAATGCAGTGCCTGGCCTGCAGGGCATGGCGCATAATCAACAGGCCTTCGATGATTCGCCTCGGTTGCTCCTGCATCAGCATGGCATCGCAAGTGATATAGGGTTCACATTCGGCACCATTGAGAATCAGTGTGTCGATGATATTGCCCGGACCCGGGTTCAGTTTGATGAAAGCCGGGAAACCGGCGCCACCAAGCCCGACGATACCGGCCTCGCGAATCACATTACGCAGGGCACTCGCTTCAAGTTCGGTGTAATCGGATACCGGGGACAACTCAATCCATTCTTCCTGGCCATCGACATCAAGGATGACGCAAGGTGCCTGCATCCCCGAAGGATGGGGGATGGCACGCTCCTCGATGGCCCGCACCGTACCGGAAGTGGGTGCATGAATCGGCACACTGACATAATCGGCGGCGGCGGCCAGACGCTGGCCTTTGAATACCTGCTGCCCGACTTCGACTTCGATTTCAGCCGGTTCACCAATATGTTGTTGCAAAGGAATAACCAGTTGTTCCGGCAGAACGGCCTGGTGTACCGGTTCGCTCATCGATTCGGCCTTGTGACCGTCCAGGCGCAACCCGCCTTGAAAATGCCAGAGTCGACGCTTCATGGATATTCAGCCTCGCGTGGCGGTTTCTCCAGTGGCATTGATGGGGCGGGCCATTTCCAGGTGTCGAGTGTTTCCTCGACCGGCACGATATGAATGCAATCCACCGGACAGGGTTCGATACAGAGATCGCACCCGGTGCACTCGGATTCGATCACGGTATGCATTTGTTTGGCGGCCCCGAGAATGGCATCCACCGGGCAGGCCTGGATGCAGAGTGTGCAACCGATACACTCCTGTTCATCGATCACGACAACGGTCTTTTCCGTGTGTTCGCCGTGTTCTTCGTTCAGTGGCTTGGGATCGACGCCAAGCAGGTCAGCCAGTTGCTGGATGACGGCCTCGCCACCGGGCGGGCACTGGTTGATGTCGGCCTCGCCCTTGGCAATGGCTTCGGCGTAGGGGCGACAACCTGCATAGGTACACTGGCCACACTGGGTCTGCGGCAGTATCGCATCGATTTGATCAACCACAGGGTCGCCCTCGACCTTGAAGCGTACCGCGGCAAAGCCCAGCAACAGGCCGAAGACCACTGCGAGCACGGCAAGTACGATGACCGCTTCCAGCATAGGGTGGTTAACCTCGAACCAGGCCGGAGAAGCCCATGAAGGCCATGGACATCAGCCCGGCGGTGATCAGTGCTATGGATGGTCCGCGAAAGATCTCCGGTACGTCGGCCACTGCAAGGCGTTCACGCATCGCTGCAAACAGGATCAGCACCAGAGAGAAACCGACCGCGGCACCAAACCCGTACAGGGCCGATTCAATAAATCCGTGTTCGGTTTGCACATTCAACAGCGCTACGCCGAGTACGGCGCAGTTGGTAGTGATCAACGGCAGGAAGATCCCCAGTACCTGGTATAAC
>JASFNY010000232.1:0-4106 GCA_050116795.1 Thiohalophilus sp. | reverse complement strand
TATCCAGTACTTCGACGGCTACGGGGAAAGCCTGATCGATTATAACGCGCGGGTAAAACGGTTAGGCATCGGCATTGCCCTGACGGACTGGCTATAGACTGGCCTGTTAATCAGAACCCGTGATCACTGGCCGTCAGGGCCTTCCAGGTGATGGCGCCGTTTTAATTTGACGTGTTCAGCATCACAGATAAGCAACACTATGGCGATAGTGTGAATAAACAAAGTTCGCATGCGTGATTCATGAAATTACATAGCCCGGCTACTATTATTTTTGGTAGCGTGATCATGGCCGGGATTGGGGCAAGGAGGTATACATGAAACATATAGTTCGACGGTTCTGGACAGGCCTGTTGATTATTCTTATCGGTGTGCCGGTGCATGCGGGCGAGGTCGTCAATGTCAAACGTATCAGCATGGATCTGGCCGCGGAAATCGCCGGAACTGCCGTGAGAGCCTGTCGGGAGAAGGGATACCAGGTCAGCGCTGTGGTTGTGGATCGCAATGGTAATACTCAGATCGCCATGCGTGATACTCTTGCCAGCCGCTTCACATTGCAGATTGCTGAAGAAAAAGCCAACCTGGTGATCATGTCCGGCGTTCCGTCAGCGGAGTTTCGTCGCAGTCGGCAGGACATTCGCCCGGAACTTAATCATATAGAAGGTATCGTGGTGATGGAGGGAGGGTTGCCAATACAGGCTGCCGGTACCAATATCGCCGCAATTGGTGTCAGCGGTGCCCCCGGTGGCGATAAGGATGCCGAATGTGCCGCACAGGGTATTGCTGCTGTGCAGGAACGACTGGATTTTGTGGAATAAGAGGTAACAAATGATTTTTGCCCGGTTTTTGTTTTTGATAGGTAGTGTGCTGGCATTGTTCGGTGTATGGCGTTTTATCTCACCCTACATCTATGACAGTGTTGTTGCCAATCCGAAACAGGGACTTGTTTTCCTCATCACCGGTGGCGTGATGTTGTGGATCGGACGGCAACTGGAACGTCGCAATAACGGCGGGGCATAGCATGCAGGATCGGGTGGAAGGCTATATCTGTTTTTATACCGATAATATCGCTGATGAGTTTGTCTCGATCGACGACGCTCGCTACATGGTGCTTGACCAGATTTTGTCCATTCTGAAGTCCGGAGTTCTGGGACACCCGCGTAATTTACTTGGGATTATCGATGAGCGAGGTAACAGCCTTCAGTTTTTTGTTCACCCCGACGGCAGTATCGAGCTCAATCTGTCCGTTCCCGAGGAGTTTGGCTCCTATACCCGGCAGGTGGAACAGACGGAGTGCTATGCCCTGTTGCGGGAAGGCTACCGCTATATCGAAACCATGCCTGTCGGTGAGGTGGAATTTAGTGGCTGGTGGGTCGAGTAAGTTATTGATTTTTCAGTATGCCGGTACCGGCCAAATGGCAATTCCCTGCGTGGCGGACTATTCTCAATAGGTCTGATAAAAGTCACAGTTCCAGCTGATGCTGCGGAGGTGGCCCCATGCAAGAGGAACGTCGGCAGTGTAAACGCCAGCTGGCTGCGGCGAACGTGCGACTCTACCATCCTTCACTGGGTAGCCTGTCTGCCAGACTTGAGGACTGGTCGCCCGATGCAGTCCGTATTTGCGCGCAAATCCCCGGGCCCAACGGGCACGATTTTGCCGAGGGCTATTTCCAGCTCGAGGCCGATTTCATGGACGTAATTTTTACCATGCAGTTTGTGCGACTGCATGAGCAGGGACTGGTCCTGCGGTTTGTGGATGAAGGGGACCTACCTGCCGGGGACCGCCTGTAGCAGTCCAGCAAAAATCGGACTGGATGCTGCTGCAGGCCCTTCTCCGTCCTGCCTGTCGCCAGAAGAACTGGCCGAAATTTCCACCAGGGTGAATAAAAAATCAACAGCCTGTCACGGCGGGTTGATTCCTGTATGCGCACTGGCTTACCTTGGTGAATAAATTCGACAACCTGCGAGACCATCTGTATGTCTGATACTCACGAATATCGCCAGGCGCTGCTGGACAAGCGGCGGGAACTGCTGGAACGTGTGTCGGCTATCGCTCGAGACAGCCAGACGCCGGGTGATCCGGACTCCGAAGAACAGGCCCAGGAACTGGAAAACGAAGAGGTGCTCTCGGCACTGGATGACGAGGCCCGACACACGCTGCAATTGATCGATCAGGCCATCGACCGAATCGAGCGTGACGAGTACGGTATTTGCCTCTCCTGTGGTAACCCGATTGCCCCGGAGCGGTTGAAAGCGTTGCCCTATACGGCCCTGTGTATCGACTGCGCTGATCGCCAGGAGTCGGACTGACAGGGGGCATGCAGTCAAATGCTGGCGTATATTCTGGAACATCTCGAAGGGTTCATTCTCGTCACCGGGGTGGTTGCACTGGTGCTGCTGGTGGTTTTTACCGCCCGACCCAATCGGGATTAGTCCCAAACCAGAGCAGAAAGCGTGAATTACTTGGGCTTTTCACATTGTCAGGCTAGAATCAGACGCTTGGGATAAACAATAATTTTGATCAACAAAGGGATTTATTCAGGCTTTTAGGGAATGGTTTCCAGATTATCTTCTTTTTTTGATTTGCGTGAAAAGCGTAATCATTACCGCAGGTCGATTCCTGCCAGGGTGCGTATCAGCCATTCGACTTTCGGCGTCATCGAAGCCGTGACCCGGGACATTTCCGACGGCGGCGTGTTCATCGAGTTGCGTCACCGCTTGAAGCTGCCGGTTGGCGCGCATATCAAGCTGCAATTCCTGGATTCGGCACGCCCCGAGATTGGCTTCAACATGAAGGTGATTCGCGAGAATGATGAAGGTATCGCCATGATATTCGTCGATTATGAGCTCGAAGGTCGGCGCTACCGAATAGAACAGCTTCGCGATCACTGGATCCCGTCATACTGAGATTATCCACGCGGTTTCTCTTTCACCGCTCCTGGTCCGGGGACGCCATTTGCTATCATGTTCCTGTTTCTATAAAAACCGATTTGTTGCGGCCACGTCTGAGGGGAGGAAAGCATGCCAGGTTTGAAAGCCATGATTCGAAACACCGGTCTGGTGATTATCGTGTTGCCGTTGCTGACGGCTTGCCAGGGTACCGGGGGTAGTGCTGGCGTAGAGTGGGGTGAGGAACCGCCGCCGCCGCCGGGTCGTGGTCCCGGGCCGCAAGCTGAGAATATGCCGCCAGCCCATGCCCCGGCCCATGGTCGCCGGGCCCAGATGCGCCAGTACCGTTACTATCCCCGCAATGGCATCTATTTTGACAGTGAACGGGGGGTTTACTTTTACCTTTCCGGCGACAACTGGCAGGTTTCTGTCGAATTGCCACAGCGTTACCGTACCCACCTTGGGGGCTACGTGATGGTCGAAGCGGACGCTGAGGCCCCCTACCATGAGTACGATAAACACCGTGCCAAATATCCCCCCGGCCAGAGCAAGAAGGGCGATCACCCCGGTAAAGGCAATGGGAAGGGCCTGGAAAAATGGGATTGAATTTGTCCCTGAACAGGGCAGGGAGCCCTGTAAAATGGTCTATTATTAATAAGAAGAGGGCCTGTTTGGCCGGGTAGGCAGGAGGTAATATGGAAAAGCGGCAACATCGACGAATTCCCTTTCGGCGCAGTGTTTATTTGACCGGTCGGCGCGGGGAAGAACAGGAACTGCAGTCGTCGGATTTTTCCCTGACTGGCATGGCCATACTCAGTGAACGGCCTGTACAGGTTGGTGAGAAAGTCTGGTTGCGGTTTGAGGTCAACACGCTCGGCAATTCCCGGGAGCTCAATGTTCAGGCCGAGATTCGTAATGTAGATCTCGCCGAAAAAGACCATTACCGCGTGGGTGTCAATTTTCTAGACGCACACTGATCGATGCTGCAGATCGAGCACGACACCAACTGGCGTCGGGGACGCATAGTCATGCGTCCCCATCCTCCATCAAGCTGGCGAGTCAATCTCTGGATAGCGGGTTTTGTCGCTGTTTTGAGTTTCACCTTTGCGATCGGTTTTGCCCTGGCCGGAGCCTGGTTGATATTACCCTTTGCCGGGCTGGAGATCGCAGCACTGTTTGGACTGCTTTATTATGTCTCTGTCAAAACCCGTGTTCAGGAA
>JASFNY010000231.1:0-4107 GCA_050116795.1 Thiohalophilus sp. | reverse complement strand
ACATGACACAGGGTTCCAGCGTGACATACAGGGTGGTCTCCGGAAGGCGGTAATTCTGTACTCGCCTGGATGCGTCCCGTAATGCCATGATCTCGGCATGCGCAGTTGGATCATGCCGGCCTATCGGCTGGTTCCAGCCTTCACCAATGACCTGCTCATCCCGAATCATTACAGCCCCGACGGGCACCTCACCGGCCGCCTCGGCCTGCCGCGCGAGTGTCAGGGCATGCTGCATCCAGAACTGATCCAGTGCGTCGACCTCTAGTTGTTCGGTATCTTTGTCCACACCTATTTGCTGCATAATGACTGCAGTTCGCGGTCACGCATTCCCAGTAAATATAAAATCGCATCCAGGCCCAGAGTCGCGATGGAATGCTGCGCCTGCTCCTGGACCAGCGGTTTGGCATGAAACGCAATACCCAACCCGGCAATGGAGAGCATTGGCAGATCGTTGGCACCATCACCTACAGCAATCACCTGCTCGGTACTGATCCCTTCCTGTTCGGCAAGTTGCTGCAATAACCTCGCTTTCATTTGCCCATCGATAATCTCACCCTTGATTCTGCCGGTCAGCTTACCGTTTTGAAAATCAAGCTGGTTGGCAAATACATAGTCGATCCCCAGTTTTTGCTGGAGATACTCGGCAAAATAGGTAAAACCGCCGGACAGGATTGCCACCTTGTATCCGAAATGGCGCAACGTACTGATCAGACGCTCGGCACCTTCGGTGATTGGCAAATTTTCAGCTATCCCTTGCAGAACAGATTCATCCAAACCCTCGAGTAATGCCATGCGCTGTCGAAAGCTTTCGGAAAAATCGATATCTCCGCGCATGGCCGATTCGGTAATTGCCGCGACCTGTTCGCCGATACCGGCAACCCTGGCCAGCTCATCGATAACTTCGGTCTGAATAAGCGTGGAATCCATATCAAAACAGACCAGGCGACGACTGCGTCTATATAGATTATCTTCCTGTACAGCGACATCGATTTCCAGTTCGCGGGCAATTTGCAGGAACTGGGCATGCATGGCAGGAATGTCCTGTACTTCACCGGTCAGCGTCAACTGGACTGCAGCCGCCCCGCTTTGCTTGTCGGATTGATGCAGGGACAAGCGCCCGGAAAGCCGGCTGATATCTTCAATATTAAAACCGTTGTCGCCGACCACTTCAGTCACCCTGGCAATATGCCGGGCCGTGATCTGTCGACCCAGCAGGGTCACAATATGCCGCGCCTGGCCCTGCTCCGTGACCCATTGTTCATAATCTGGCGGACTGATCGGCGTGAACCGAATATCCAGATCGAGTTCGTGTGCGCTGAACAGCAGGTCCTTGAACAGGGAACAGTTCTTGATATCTTCCGGAGCCTCGATCAACAGGCCCAGTGCGAGACTGTTGTGGGTCACCGACTGGTCGATATCCAGGATCGTAATATCATAATCAGCAAGGACACCGGTTAAGCGGGCAGTGAGGCCCGGCCGATCCCGACCGGTGACATTGATCAATACGACTTCACGCATACCGGTTTATTCCCACTCGATGGTGCCCGGGGGTTTTCCTGTGATGTCATACGCGACACGGGAGATGCCGTCGATTTCATTGACGATACGACGCGAGACATGGTCCAGGAAATCATACGGCAGGTGCGCCCAGCGCGCGGTCATGAAGTCGATGGTTTCAACGGCACGCAGGGCCACGACATACTGGTAACGACGACCGTCACCGGTAACACCCACTGACTTGACCGGCATGAATACCGTAAACGCCTGGCTGACCTTGTCATACAGCTCGTGTTTGCGCAATTCCTCGATATAGATCGCGTCCGCCAATCTCAACAGATCGGCATATTCCTTTTTGACCTCACCAAGAATTCGTACGCCCAGACCAGGACCGGGAAACGGATGTCGATAGACCATGTCAAAGGGCAACCCCAGTTCCACGCCGATCTTGCGGACCTCGTCCTTGAACAGTTCGCGCAGGGGTTCGCATAACTGGAGCTTCATATCTTCCGGCAAACCGCCCACGTTGTGGTGGGACTTGATCAGATGCGCCTTGCCGGTTTTGGCGCCTGCCGATTCAATCACATCAGGATATATCGTCCCCTGAGCCAGCCAGTTGGCATTGGTCAGCTTGGCGGCCTCGGTATCGAATACTTCGATGAAAGTATTACCGATGATCTTGCGCTTTTCTTCCGGATCATTGACACCCTTTAGTTTGCCGAGAAACAGATCTTCGGCATCCACTCGAATGACCCGAATACCCATATGCTCGGCGAAGGTCGCCATGACCTGATCGCCTTCCTGGAAACGCAACAGACCATTATCGACAAATACGCATGTCAGCTGATCGCCGATGGCCCTGTGCAGCAGCGCGGCCACGACCGAGGAGTCGACGCCACCGGACAGGCCGAGAATGACTTCATCCTCGCCGATCTGCTGACGAATCTTTTCGATGCTCTCATCGATGATGTTCTCAGGAGTCCATAACTGGCGACAACCGCATATCTCGTGCACGAAGCGTTCAATAATTCGCTGTCCCTGGTTGGTATGCGTCACCTCGGGATGAAACTGCAGGCCGTAAAAATGCCGTTCTACATCGGCAATGCCGGCGATCGGAGCACTCTCGGTCGATGCCATCAACTTGAATCCGGTGGGCAGTTCGATTACCCGGTCACCGTGGCTCATCCACACGTCCAGCAACCCGTAACCTTCGGGACTGGCGTGATCCTCGATGTCCTTCAGTAGAGGGGTGTGACCATGGGCACGAACCTGGGCATAGCCATATTCGTGGCGGTCGCTGGTTTCGACCTTGCCACCCAGTTGCATGGCCATCGTCTGCATGCCATAACAAATCCCCAGTACCGGCACCCCAAGTTCAAAGACCAGCGGCCAGGCCAGAGGTGCATCCTCGGCGGTGGTACTCTCCGGCCCGCCCGAGAGAATAATCCCGTTGGGTGCAAACTCTTGAATATCGGATTCGGCCATATCCCAGGCATGCAGCTCGCAATACACTCCGGCTTCGCGCACGCGGCGGGCAATCAGCTGGCTGTACTGGGAGCCGAAATCAAGGATCAAGATTCGATCGGAATGAATATCCTGGGCCATGGCACACTCTCATACTGGACGGGCAAGGGACAATAAAGCGGCGATGATCAGGGATATCGCGGAAAATTTCAAGTATTTTTACTAAAATCAGTAACTTAGTAGAATCAAGCAGGCTGGCCTGCTGTCCGTTAACACTTAACGTATTGTGTTTCACATGAAAATCTGGCTGCCTATGTGCGTAGATTGTCTTTGGGGGTTGATTTGCCCCCGACCAGGACTGACATAATAGGGACAGAGAAATTACACGGACAGCAGAATGCCTTATTCAGAACAGACGATTACTTCAAAACGCCCCTGGTCAGAGAATATTTTTACATTCACCACCACCCGGCCAGAAGGTTTTGAGTTCAAAAATGGTGAGTTTGTCACGCTGGGGCTACGTCCCGATGGCAAGCTGATTCCCCGCGCCTATTCAATCGTCTCGACCAATGATGATGAACAACTCGAATTTCTCAGCATTGCGGTGCCGGACGGCCCGTTGACCAGCCATCTCGCCCAGGCAGACACCGGAAGTACAATCTGGATTAATACCAAGAGTACCGGTTCATTAACAGTGGAACATGTTCAACCAGGGCGGCATCTCTATATGCTCGCAACAGGTACCGGACTGGCACCGTTCATATCACTGGTTCGCTCCAATGAAGCTTTCGAGAATTTTGAACGTGTCATCCTGGTCCATTCCGTGCGCCACAAACCAGCCCTTGCCTATCGCGAAGAACTGGAATCCCGACATGGCGATGAATTCCTTTATGTCCCGACAGTGACCCGTGAAGAATTCCCCAACAGGGAACGTGGCGCGGATCTGTTCCGAAACGGCAAACTGACAGAGCAATTGAATTTACCTGAAGTGGATCCGGAACAGGATCGGGTCATGTTGTGTGGCAACCCGAACATGAACAAGGAAATGACCGAATACCTGGATGAGCACGGCTGGACCATGACGAACTACAAGGGCGTGGGTAACTACACGGTAGAACAGGCTTTTGTATTACAACAATAGTCCGC
>JASFNY010000230.1:0-4112 GCA_050116795.1 Thiohalophilus sp. | reverse complement strand
AGCATCTCTGGATGCTCTTTCTCTAACAGGTCACGGAAGCTTTCCTCTGGTGCGCCTCCTGTTGAGATATAAATTCTCTCAATCCGAATTCGGTTGCCCCCCTGGGCCAATCGAATTTGTCTCATTAAATAAAGCTTCTGCTTGCATTGCTCATCACAAGCAGGTTTTCCAAATTCAATCATTAACCACTTGTCTCTCACATTCGAGAAGATAAACTTCTCTCCCTGCAGTGTTTCAAGTGTAACATCCTGTAGTTTTCTGGCCGGCTCAATCAAATCACCATGGTTGCGCCCTCCCCCGATCTCCCATTTATCCAGATTGAAATACAGTACCAGGACAATAATGATCGGTACGAAAAATACGAGCACCAGCAGCACAAACTCTTTTCTGCCCTTGTTACGTTCCGCATCACTCACTTTCATGTTTTGCATGATTAACTTTTCTACTGTTAACAAATATAAATATCAGAACCAGAGCCAATGCCAGGGTAAACCACTGCACAGCGTAACTGGTGCTCTGTTCAGGAGAACTACTGACAATTTTCCAATTTCTTACAAAACCATACGGCTGATTATTGTCTAGTTGCATTATATAGGGATATAAATCATATCCCGTCTCTTGTTGAAGTTCCTCAATATCCACCCATTGTACGACCAGTGGCCATCCCGATTTTATAAAGCTCTTGTCAGACAACTCCAGTCCAGGAGCACTCGGGTGTTTCAACCTTCCCGTGAGTCTGACCGTATCCTGTGGCGTTTCAAACTCCGGTAATTTTTCTCGTCGAAGATTACCTTCTATCCAGCCACGGTTAACCAGGATATATCTTTCACTCTCTTCAATCCTGAGAGGGGTCAGAACCTGATAACCCACCCGCTTCTCATAGACCTGGTTATCCAGCAAAATCTGCTTCTTTACATCGAACTGTCCGGTTACAACGACGTTACGGTATTCGATACCTTCAGTCGAATCCAGTTGTGACAACTTCACGGCAGGACTGGATTGCTGCTCGGCATAATGCTGCTGTATTTGCCGCTTTTCATCGGCCCGGTCCAGCTGCCAGAACCCCAGCCGCAGCAGTATTGGCAACAGGATTATGGTTGCGATTGTTGGCCACAATCTTGGCCGGAATTCACGGTTACCAAACTGCATTTTCTCGCCATTTGTCCATATGCGTGCGGGGGCAATTTGGTTATAATTTTGTCACCAGATTGCGGAGGATCCCATGCTTTTTAAAGTCGCCATTGTGTTAGTCCTTGTACTGATTTTACTCAGCCTGGCGACAGCCCTGTTTTCAATGCTAAAGGGTAATCAGGATTCTACACGCACCGTCAAGGCGCTTACCATACGAATTGCCCTGTCAATTGGACTGCTGATCTTTATCATGATTGGCTATTCATTCGGGCTTATTTCACCACACGGATTGATGTAACGCTATTGCGATTTTTTCAGCCCGCCAAATATCTTTCTATAACCGGCAATACCTCACACAGCAGACAAAAAAAAGCGCCGCTTGCGCGGCGCCTTCCATAGCCATGTTTTCCGCTTTACAGCCAGTAAACAAAGATAAACAGGCCAAGCCATACCACATCCACAAAATGCCAGTACCAGGCCGCCGCTTCAAAAGCAAAGTGATGCTTGGCTGTGAAGTGACCTTTAATAGCGCGTAGCAGCATGACCAGCAGCATGATCGCCCCGATGGTCACGTGCAATCCGTGGAAACCGGTCAACATGAAGAATGTCGAACCGTAGATCCCGGAAGACAATTTCAGATTCAGCTCATGGTATGCATGTCCATACTCATAACCCTGCAGGAATACAAACACCACACCCAGAGCGACAGTCAGGAACAGACCAGCAATCAATTGTGCACGGTTGTTCTTCTTGAGCCCCCAGTGCGCCCAGGTCACAGTCAGGCCGGAAGTCAACAGGATAACTGTGTTGTAGAAGGGGATACCCCAGGCACCAATTACTTCCGTAGGTTTGTCATAACCCTGACCCGGAACGTCCAGCAAAGGCCAGGCTGCCTGGAAATTGGGCCACAGCAGTTCACCGGTCATGGCGTTGTTACCGGCACCGTCAAGCCACGGCACTGCCCACTGACGAACATAGAACAGGGCGCCGAAGAATGCGGCAAAGAACATTACCTCGGAAAAGATGAACCATGCCATACCCATACGGAATGAAACATCGACCTGGGCATTGTAATTTCCGCCTTCACTTTCGGAAATGACCTTTCCAAACCAGCCAAACATCATCACGATGAGAATGATCGCACCGACAAACATCCAGATGTTTGTTCCGCCGTGCAACCAGTGAGCAAAGCCGGCCAACAAGCTGAATATTCCAACTGAACCAACGATTGGCCAATGACTCGGTGCCGGTAAATAATAGCTACCTTGTGCGTGTGACATGGCTACCCCTCTTTTATGCTTATAGTGGTAATTGTTATTAGTTCACATAAACCTTGCTGTTTTCGACAACTCGCAGAACCAGTTTGTTGTCATTTTCCAGCTTGGCATTTTTTTCTGTATCAAAAAATGTATATCCCAGCGTAATTGTATTAACGTTCTTTGGCAGATCGGGATCGACCACAAACACCAATGGCATTTCCTTGGCTTCGCCGGGATTGAATGTCTGCTGGTTGAAGCAGAAGCATTCCATCTTGGTGAAATATTTTACCGCCTGCGCCGGGGCCAGGCTGGGTACCGCCTGAGCAACCATGGTTTTATCAGTCTTGTTCCTGGCGTAAAACTTCACCTGTTTAATCTCACCCGGGTGCAGTTCCATGGTTCGTGTCATGGTTCTGAATTCCCAGGCCATATTCTGATTGAGCGTGGTAGTGAACTGGACTGTCACAGTCCGGTTCAAATCCTTCCTGGCAGCAAGCTGTTTACCCCTGGTTTCGCCTTCTTTTACGTTATAGCTGCCATCCTGAATTTCCAGGAAACGTCCATTGATACCAAAGGCATCGCAAACCAGGTTGTACATCGGTACCAGCGCAAACCCGAACCCGAACATGCCAAACACAACGACTGTCAGCTTTCTTATCAGCCGCGCATGTGAAGTGGTAGGTTTGTTTTCCTGTGCCATGAGCGGTTACCAGTATTTGGCAAAAATCGCGATATAGAAGGCCACTGCAATCAACACCAGCACCGCAATGGTCATTTTCTTGGCTTTCAGTCTTGCCACGTTACTACTCATCAGAACTACATACCTGCAAACAGGTCAGCGGGAAGGTACCTGAATACCTTCCCGCACCTGGATTATTTAACCTGCGGCGGTGTTTCAAATGTATGGTACGGCGCCGGAGAAGGTACCGTCCATTCAAGGCCATCCGCACCATCCCAGACCTTGTCGGTAGCTTTTTCACCACCACGAATGGTCTTGATAAGGATGTACAGGAACAACAACTGGCTGGCGCCGAATACGAAACCACCAATCGAGGCCATCATGTTGAACTCGGCAAACATCGGTGAGTAGTCCGGGATCCGTCGCGGCATACCGGCCAGCCCGACAAAGTGCATCGGGAAGAACAGTACATTCACGGAGATAGCAGACAGCCAGAAGTGCCACTTGGCCAGGGTTTCGTCGTACATGTTACCGGTCCACTTGGGCAACCAGTAGTAAACACCGGCGATAATTGCGAATACTGCACCGGTCACCAGTACATAATGGAAATGCGCCACTACGAAATAAGTATCGTGGTACTGGAAGTCGGCCGGAGCCACGCCCAGCATCAGGCCGGTGAAACCGCCGATGGTAAACAGGAATACGAAGGCGACTGCCCATAGCATCGGTGCCTCAAAGGTCATCGAGCCTTTCCACATGGTCGCCGTCCAGTTGAAGACCTTGACCGCGGTGGGCACGGCAATCATGACGGTCGCGTACATGAAGTACAGCTCACCGGCAACTGGCATACCTACGGTAAACATGTGATGCGCCCAGACGATGAACGACAGGAAAGCAATTGCCGCCGTCGCATAGACCATCGAGGCGTAACCGAACAGAGGTTTACGCGCAAAGGTCGGAATGATCTGCGAGACCACACCAAAGGCCGGCAGGATCATGATGTATACCTCGGGATGACCGAAGAACCAGAACACGTGCTGGAA
>JASFNY010000229.1:0-4114 GCA_050116795.1 Thiohalophilus sp. | reverse complement strand
ATCTGGCGGTTCACCGTATCGAGAATCCATTGACGAATATCTTGAGCCCGTTGTGTCACTGCCCGTTGACTGTCACCCAGATGTAACCGGGCCGCTGCGGCAGGCACTACGGTAATAGCTACCAGCATGGAGGCCAGGATCGAGGCCGAGATGGCAATGGCAATATCCGAATAGAGCTGCCCTGCCTCTTCCTTGATAAACAGGATCGGCAAAAACACCATCACCGTGGTCAATGTTGAAGCCAGCACCGCCGGCCAGACCTTTTGCACACCACTGATCGCCGCCCTGAGTCGATCGCGGCCGCGGCGGCGTTCCTGCTCGATACTCTCGAGTACGACGATGCCATTGTCCAGCGTCATACCAATGGCAAAAGCCACGCCGGCCAGGGAGATGACGTTGATGGTACGACCTGTGAGCTGCAAACCGATGAATGCGGCAATTGTACATAGCGGAATCCCCATTACACCAACCAGGGTCGCTCGACCGGAGCGCAGGAACAGGTACATAACCAGACAGGCAAACAGTGCACCGATAGTCAGATTGATCCAGACATTACGGACAGACGATTCAACGTATCCAGCATCTTCAGCCACCAGGCGCATATACATTCCGGCCGGATTGAGGATTTCCCGGTTAATGGCGGCCATCTCTTCGATCAAGGCATCCTTGATGTCGATGACGTTGGAACCCGGTTGACGGCGTACCGACATTCCGATGACCGGGTTACCGTCGGTATAGGACAGGCGGCCCAGCTCAAAGTGATCGAGTTTTAACTGCGCGACATCACCCAGGCGAATGATGGCATCACCACGCCGATCCAGGATCAGGTTCCGCAGGTCTTCAAGATCGGAAAACCGGCCTATAGTACGGAGCAGATAACGTCGTTTGCCCGATTCCAGTTCACCGCCGGAAATGTCGCGATTACGTTGCCGAATCGCATCGCGCACTTCGGCTATGGTGATATCCCGTTCAGCCAGTCTGGCCGGATCCAGCAAAACCTGGATCTGCCGCTCCGCTCCACCGTAGACGTTAATCATGGATACGCCCGGGACCGTCTCCATGCGTGGCCGGACATTGTCATCCACGTAATCCTGCATCATTACCATATCGAGATTGCGCGGATTACCTTCCATAGGCATCACACGGAAATACATAAAGGAGTTACTGGAAAACGATGACGCGTAGATGCGTGGCTCGTTGACATTCACCGGATAGGACGGAACCTGGGAGAGAGCATTGTTGATGCGAATCAATGTCTCATTGAGATCGATCCCGAACGGAAACTCCAGTTCGATAGAGGCCTGGCCAAAAGAGGAGGACGAGACGATACGCTCCAGGCCCGGTATGCGACGCAGGTACTCTTCCTGCTCGATGATGATCTCTTTTTCGACGTCTTGCGGAGTTGCGCCGGGCCAGCTGGTGCGTACGGTTATGGTGCGAACTTCCAGATCCGGAATCATCTGTACCGGAATTTTCAGCGCCGCGACGACACCGAGTACCGCGATGATCAACACGGTAACGGCAATCAAAGTGCCGCGATGGATCATCGAATGGAACATCGATCAGGACTCCCCGGCTGAACCGCGCTGTTTAATGCGTACTTCCTGGCCGTCCTGAAGGGCCTCGTTACCCTCAACAACTACCACGTCGCCAACCTGAAGACCGGAGCGGATTTCGAGGTTTCCATCGAAACCATATCCTGTATCCACCCGGCGTTCGTGAACGATGGTCTTGCCATTTTCCTGCCCGGCCACCCAAACAGTCACCCGTCCATCGGGATAGCGCAATACGGCATCTCTTGAGATAGCAATGCCCTGCAGACCGGAAGAGACCTGTAACAGGCCGTGGACCGACATACCGGGAATTATCTTGGGATGTTCGTTTTTGAATAACACCCGCATCATGAAGGTGCGGGCACTGGGATCGTTGACCGGGACGACCGCATCGATGACTCCGTCAAACTGCTTTCGCGAGAGAGCTTCGATGGTCAGGGTGATGCGACTGTTGTCGTCGATCTGGGGATAGAAGGTTTGCGGAACGGAAAAATCGGCATGCAGGCTGTCCAGCGCTACCAGTTCAAACACCGGATTACCGGGTTCGACCCATTCTCCCTCTTCGGTCAGCTTCTGGCTGATGACACCATCGAATGGCGCACGTACAACATGGCGCTCATAACGGGCTTTTTGTTTCAGCTCCTCGGCTTCCTGGCGCTTGAGGGCCGCGGCACGAATTCTGACCTCTGCTTCGCGCAACTGAAATTCATTTTCAGAAATATTGCGCTGTTTTCGCAAACGTTTGGCATCTGTATAACGACGCTGGGCATCTTCCAGTTCTGCTTTGGCCTGTTCTGTCATGGCCTGGCTGGACTGATATTCAAGCTCACTGATTTCACGATCCAGCAGCAACAGTTCGTCACCGGCGACCACGTGATCGCCGAAGTCGACGTTTATAGTCTTGACCTGGCCACTGACTTCGGGTGACAAGCGTGCCGCTTTTGCCGAGGTGATAGTACCGGTCAGGGGTATCTGGCGGACGATTTTCGATTCGCGGGCCGTTTCCACGAGTACTGTCGGCGTTTTGGCAGCCAACACCGTATTGGACGGAATGACTAGCACGAACAGCCACAACACCTGACGGGCACCCCGGGAGGCGAAATCCAGTACTGCCGGCATCCTACAAACCCTCGTTATTATTAAGACATAGTATCTTTATTATTATGCCGCTAACCTGCCACGAGTCCCAGTCCTGCGCAAGCTGTAAATAAATCACGGCAAAACACGATTCTGACAGGAATATTCGTGAAGGGTTCCGGAAGAAAAACGCGGTTGCATCACTGAGCGCAATAGATATGTCGGGATGCCCGGAATAGATACATGATACAGTCTGAAGACTATGGCACGATGTATCTATTCCGGTCGAATGTGCGGGCTATGGATATCTGGCCTTGAGATCGAACGGATACTCCAGCACATCCTGTTTGTCAGCAAGTACCAGTTCGACAGTGTTGATACCCTTGCCAAACGGCAAGGTCATGGTCCAGTAACCGGCTTGCTGATAATTGATCGGTTTGGCAACGACCCGTTCTCCATTGCTGTCAATCCCGTGCAGATTGACCAGCTTTTCTATTTCACCCTCGATTTTCAAATTGTAGCCCGGGAACATGCCGCGATCGATACTGGCCAGGCTGACCTTAATACCATCGACTGTCTTTCCATCCCATAAATCAAACAAATTGAGCGTGGTAGAAGTCGTTTTTTCAGGTAATCGGAATATCAACTTGCCCTTGATATTATCAAGACGCTGGTTGTCTTTCAGACCGGTTTTAAGCTGGACGCCCTGATATGCGATTGGCTTGTCTTCAAGACTGTATTTGGTAACCACTTCCCCGGTTTCAGCAAAATAAGGATAGTGGATACGCGCATAGTGAACAGCCGGCCCGTCTTTTTCCGCCGGCTCCTCTATTTCGTAACTGAACGCGGATAGCACGCCAGGAAATCTTTTCATCATCGGGAAATAAATATGCGCCCAGGGTGCATTACTCCATTTGGAAGGTGCGTGGGTGAGGTACATGCTCATACCGCGCCATTGCTCCTCGGCAACAACCGGCGCTTTCTCGCCACTTGTCAGCCAGTTACTTTTATCGATTTCCAGCCTGAGCATGTCGAGCCTGTTATATTCATTCCATGCCTCGACCGGAATCAGGGTCGGCGCCAGGAAAAGGGGGTTGACCTTGTCTTCCCCTGCTTTGTCTTTCTCCTCTTCAGGCGCTGAGAAAAGTTTGTCCAGCCGGAAACCGGTTTTGTGCATGGCATATTCTTGAGCGACATATATCTTCAGGCCATGCACCTCGCCTCGATAACTTTGCGTAGTACGACCATCATCCGGACTGCCGAAGCTCCAGCTCTTACTCAATGCTTTTCCATCTTTGTTCAGCGCCCGTACTTCAAGCAACTTCTCCTGCTTGCCTGTTACCTGGTAGGAGACACTATTCTCTCCGATGCGGGAGAGATAAAAACGCATACCACTGTCTTCGACACTTTCACCTGCCCGCAAGGGTATTGAATGCTCACGCACTTTAACGGGGGAAGAAAAACTGATATATCCCCGAATCATA
>JASFNY010000228.1:0-4116 GCA_050116795.1 Thiohalophilus sp. | reverse complement strand
GATTTCCCAACCCATGATCAGCCCTCCGGTCGTACTTCGGATTTGATTTCAAAGGACGCCGGATTGATCGCTACACTAATATCTTTTATCAGCTGCGCAATACCCTGCAATAACAACAAGGCCGCCCCGAGAGGCAGGGCGAACTTGATCGGCCAGTAAGAGATGGCCCATTCGGTGAATGAGACTTCGCTGACCTTGTAGGAGTCGAGGAAGAAGGTCCATCCCGTAACCAGTAATGTGATGACGAATATAAAAAAGAAGACCGAGGTACACAGATCAACGATCGCCTTGCCACGATTGGAAAAATAGTTGTAGATAACATCAACCCGTACATGTGCACCTTCACGCAGTACAAAGCCACCGGCCAGCAGGTATTGCATGCCGAACATCAGGAACATGCTTTCATGTGCCCAGTTGGTCGGTGAGTTGAAGACATAACGGGCGATGACTTCGTAGTAATAGACAACTACCGCGATAACCGACCAGTAGGCGACAAATTCCCCGGCCAGGCCGTTGAGGCGGGATACCCAGCGGTTGAACGCCCATGGTTCGCGACTGTCGTCATATTCGGATTCCACGCTAGGACACATGAAACCCGGTTCGGTTGCCAGTGTCTCGGTCGCATTTCGTTTTCGGGCCAGTGACGGAAGCAGCACGGCATCAATCAATATCAGGATAACCACTATTACGCCCAGCCAGCTGGCAGCCCGGTGCCAGTTGTCGCTATGTTGCTGCAACTGTTCGAGCTCCTTCCGTTTGGCTGTGAGATCCTGCTTCCAGACGTCAACTTTTTCGCGGGCCTCAGGAGAGTTTTCTTCCTGCCATTTTTTTTCGGCCCGTTCGAGTTTGAATTCGTCGACCAGTACATGGTTCCTGGCATTGGAGAGGGCGTTGCGTGAATCACGCAATTCCTGGTTCACACCCAGTATGCTGATGAACAGGATGATGAATACCAGGGACCATCGACTTCTCAGATAAAGTCGATGGACGCCGATGAATCCGCCGCTGATTAGCAGAAAATAGGCCAGTGGCAATGAAATCGGTTTCTCTGTTTTCGCTGGTTGACGATGGAACAACCACATGGTGACGAGCGGAAACAGCACCAGGCCGGACCAGTAGAGCCAGTGCGGCAATACAAAGGGAATCTCAGGCATTGAAGAATCTCTCCCGAAGGAATGGACAATCCATACGTTTGTCTTTGTTATAAGTTTTGATCAAGTGCAGGCCATTACCCGCTCCGTGGGTAATGGCCTGATTCCTTGAGACAACGTCGGTAACAACCTAGGCGTTGAGCTTTTGCCCCTTGATCATTTCGTCGGTGACGTAACCGAGGGAGCCTGACTTCATGTAGTCCAGCTGGATCTGGAAGGCCTTGGCCGCGTACGCGTCCTTGTTCGCCCACTTGTACCACAGCGGTACTGCCAGCTTGGTGAAGGCTTCCACATCGTCCTGTGACAGTCGGGTTATTATGGTGCCGGCTTCCTCGAACTTCTTCCAGGCTTCCTGGTCGGCGGCCTGAATGGCAGCATGATGCAGGTCGGAATAGACATGGACTTCCATCTCGACGAACCGCTTCATCTTGTGCGAGAGCTTGTCCCAGGAACGCTGTGATACGGTCAGGTCCATGAGATCCACCGGCTGATAGATTGACATGAAACCGGGCGGGCCCATCGATATGTAGTCGGTGACCTGGTGGAAACCCAGTGCATAGTTGATGGCCGGGCCGACATAGTCCGCCACATCGATGGTGCCTTTCTCCAGTGCCGGGAAAATTTCCGAGCCGGGCAACAGGGTGGTTTTGGCCCCCGCGGCCTGGAACACCTCGGCAACCATCCCGCCGGGCAGCCGCATCTTGCGACCCTTGAAGTCATCGATCGAGCGGATCGGTACCTTGGAGTGAATGATGTTCGGACCATGATGAATGGGACCGACGAAATAGAGTCCCATTTTGCCGAATGCCTCCCGCGCCAGTTCCAGTCCACCCAGACCGTAGTAGAACACGTCCCATTCATGCGGGTTGCGCAGCCCGAGCGGGTAGGACGACAGGAACACGGCCAGCGGCATGCGTCCTGCCCAGTACAGGGTGAAGGGGTTCATCGCGTCCAGTACCCCGTTTTTCACCGCATCAAACAGTTGAAACTCCCCGACCACGTCCTTGGCACCAAAGGGTTGAAACGCCAGTTCGCCATCGGTCTTCTCGACGATACTGTCACACCATTGCTTGAAGACTTCGAGGCCGATCCCGCCGGGCCAGGATGTCTGTATCTTCCAGGTGGTGGTCTTGGCGGCTTCGGCATTGCCGATGTACGGTGCGGCAATAACGGCACCGCCGGCCGCTGCGGTGGCCTTGAGGAACCGGCGTCGGGTCTGTTGCTTGTTTGCCGACGTGTTCGCCGGTTCGGATGGCTTTTTATCGTCCATTCTCTCCTCCTTATGGTGTCTCTGCGACGGGGATAGCTGTGACAGGCAAGTGTCAGCGAAGCCGGCCCCCGGGTAGTCAGGCCCGGTTCGTCAGGAGCGCGGGACCTGTCGAGTAACTATAGGGTATGGGAAGATATTTTCTTCCCGAAATATGTAGGGGTTTGTCGCTAATTTGTTACAAAATCCCGTGTTCCTGACCGCAGGAGAGAGGACTTCAGTCAAAGGCCCGCTGTTGCCGGCCTGTGCCGCTGCTAGCTCCAAACGATCCAGGCGGCCAGCCACAGGGTCCCGACGGCATGAATGGTCAGGGTCATTTCAATCAGGGGTTTGAGATCCTGCGCTTGCCGGGTACGGGCGATACCCCGGCTGACGTACAGGCCAAGAGCACACACCACGAGTGGCAGAACGAGTATCCAGGGTGACAGGGAGGCATACAGGATGGCCCCGAGGATAGCGGCCAGGGCAAAGATAGTCAGCAGGCCATAAACCAGCCCGACGCCTGGATAGCCCAGGCGGACCGCCAGCGTGCGTTTGCCGACCCGGCCATCGGCCGGAATGTCGGGCAGTTCATTGGCGAGCAGAATATTGGCCACCCAGGCACTCACCGGAATCGACAGGATGACTGCCCCCCATTCAAATTGGCCGCTCTGTAGCCAGGCGGCACCAACTACCGGCAACAGGCCAAACCCGAGTCCCACGGCCAGTTCACCCAGTCCGCGCGCCGATAGCTGCAGGGGCGGCATCGAGTACAGGGTCCCCAGCACAATACCCGCCAGTCCAAATACAAGAATCATCGGGCCCTTGCTGAAAAACAGAATCGCACCGGTCACACCGGCTGCCGCCAGCAGGAGATAACTCCAGCGGCGCATCTGGCGGACGTTCAATATTTCGTTCTGGATGAACCTGGAACCGCCGGTATAGGGAAAAATCCGTTCATCATTGATGCGATCGGTGCCGTTGAGATCGTCGTAGACATCGTTCAGCACATTGATACCGGCATGCACCAGGGCAATGCTCAGCACGGCCAGGACAAACGATGACCAGTCCGCGCTGCCGGCGACATGGACACCCCATGCGGTGCCGAGCAGTACCGGCAGCACGGAAGCGGTCAGAAACATCGGACGCACTGCCAGCAGATAACGCTTGAATACCTGTTGCGGTGAAGGGCCGGACAGGGCTTTGCTTGTCGGTTCCATAGGTTATTTTCCTTTTTTCAGGCTTGTGTCTGTGGAGTGTCGGGATACAGGGTTGCAGCACGCCGTTCAAAGGCAGCCAGTATCAAAGAAGCACTTTTACTGAACCAGGACTCGAGATGTTGCTGAAATATAATCGGCCTGAGTTCAACAGTAATGTTGAGCGAGACTTCGGTGGTATGTTCACCCACGGCAGCGAACTGCCAGGCAATATCCAGTATTTGAAAAGGATTGTCATCGGAGTGGATATGGATCGTTTCCGGAGGTGAGAAATCTGCCTGAGAAAGAAAATCGATACGCACGGGGCCCATGCCAAAAACCTGATGAACGCGTTTGTGATTTACCTCGGCATCCATCACGTTGACTTCCAGCCAACCAGGCAGGAATTCCGGATAACGTTCGACATCAGCCACCAGGCCAAACAGATCCTGGCGCGCATATGGAAAGTGGCGTCTTTCGCGATAATTTGCCACACCGTTCTCTCCTGGTGAGAAGCCAGTGC
>JASFNY010000227.1:0-4123 GCA_050116795.1 Thiohalophilus sp. | reverse complement strand
ATCTTCACCATTCGACAGGGCCGTAATCTCGGTAACCGCAGCTACTTTCCAAAACAAATAGATAGCCTGGAACCGGAACAGCTGGAAAGGGGATTGATCAGCAGCTTTTTGACCCAGCACTATCTGTCGCGCCAGGAGGATATTCCGGCTCAGCTGATTGTCAGTCATCCTCCCGAAGACCAGGAGCTCATTGAATCCACCCTGAGTGAAGCAGCCGGGCGCCGCGTGCGGATACACCACAATGTCCGGGGAACCCGGTCCCGCTGGCTGGCCATGGCAATACAGAATGCTCACCAGAGCCTGAATCTGCGACTCAACAGTCAGGCGACCCAGTTGCAGCGTTTCGAGGCCCTGCAGGAGGCGCTGCAGCTGGAAGAGTTACCCCAGCGTCTGGAGTGTTTCGATATCAGTCACACCCTGGGTGAAGCAACGGTAGCATCCTGCGTGGTATTCGATATTAACGGTCCGCTAAAATCCGATTACCGGCGCTTCAATATCGAGGGTATCACTCCGGGCGATGATTATGCCGCCATGCAGCAGGCCCTGACCCGGCGTTATAAAAGACTGCGCGAGGGCGAAGGCAAGCTGCCGGATATTCTGTTTATCGATGGTGGCAAGGGTCAGGTGCATACGGCGCGAAACGTCCTGGAAGAGTTGCAGGTGCCCGGGGTGCGAATCATCGGTATTGCCAAGGGACCGGGACGCAAGCCCGGGCTCGAAACCCTTTACTTGTCAGACGGTGGGGAAGAAACTATATTGCCGGCGGATTCAAAAGCCCTGCACCTGATCCAACAGATCCGTGATGAGGCGCATCGGTTTGCAATTACCGGTCATCGGCAGCGTCGGCAGAAAACCCGGAATACCTCGACGTTGGAGCAGATACCCGGTCTTGGGCCGAAACGACGGCAGAGTTTACTCCACCGGTTCGGCGGCTTGCAGGAAATTGCCCGGGCCGGGGTCGAGGATCTGGCTGCGGTCAACGGCATCAGCCGCAAGCTGGCCCAACAGATATACGATACGTTCCACAAAGACGGATACTGACGCATGCGTATGAATTTACCTACCCAGCTGACCCTGTTTCGAATCGGGATCATTCCATTGTTTGTGGTGGTGTTTTATTTTCCCCTGTTTGGCATCAACAACTATCTGTTGACGGCTATCTATTTTCTGGCCGGCATCACCGACTGGTTTGACGGTTACCTGGCCCGAAAATGGGACCAGCAATCAGAATTCGGGGCCTTTCTTGATCCGGTGGCTGACAAACTGCTGGTCGGCGTCGCACTGATCCTGCTGGTCAGCAAGCATCCTGGCATGTTTCTGGCCATCCCGGCGGCAGTCATCATGGGCAGGGAAATTGCTATTTCGGCGTTGCGTGAATGGATGGCCAACTTCGGCGAACAGACCAAGGTCGCGGTCTCCATCATCGGTAAATTCAAGACCGCAGCCCAGATGCTGGCCATAGGATTTTTGCTGTTCGAGGACCCGATCGGGCGTTTTCCGACCATGCTGATTGGCTATCTGTTGCTGTATACCGCGGCTGGCCTGACTCTCTGGTCGATGTTTATGTACCTGCGGGCGGCCTGGCCGAGCCTGACCCGGGAGCAGGGGGCTGACGACGCCTAAACCTTGACAGATCGCGCCGTATCGCTAAAATACGCCTCTCTCAGCGGGAATAGCTCAGTTGGTAGAGCACAACCTTGCCAAGGTTGGGGTCGCGAGTTCGAGTCTCGTTTCCCGCTCCAGATTTTCATAAAACCTCGGACACTCCCGAGGTTTTTTTGTGCAAGCCCCGGTAGATATCCGGTAAAATGTCTTTCTACGGCTGGGTGGCAGAGTGGCTATGCAGCGGATTGCAAATCCGTGTACCTCGGTTCGACTCCGGGCCCAGCCTCCATCTTTTTTCAACAGACGTTTCCCCGGGCGATCTCTCTTGACATCCCGGTGAGTGTCGAGCACGCCCCGACGAAACCTGTAAGTCCCCGGCTGATACTCAAGGTATTGCCGGGCGAATTACATTCGATCAAAATAGCGGAGATGAATTGAACGCGTGAGAACTCAATAATAAAACTCCAAACTGGTTCCCACTTTGCCAAATCACAATAATTTCGGGTCGTTCATTTTGATAACCGCAGCCAATTCATTCATGTAAAATACGCGGCTGACACTCTCAAGCCCGGGTGGCGAAATTGGTAGACGCAAGGGACTTAAAATCCCTCGGTGGCAACACCGTGCCGGTTCGATTCCGGCCCCGGGCACCATCATTATCTGTTCAGCATCTCGATCAGAAGCAGACATCGGGTAATACCGTTTTGTATCGCTTGCATTCCACACGAGTTGACTATACTTTCTGATAAATTTACTACTTAAGACACTCCTCTTGACGACGAACAAGTCTTTCAACTACCTGATTGATAATAAGAAATGGCTTGCTGGCCTGCTGGGGTTCGTTTTACTCTACAGCCCAATTTCCCTTCAGGCCGGGCAGAAACAAATTATCGGCTGGGTTGAACCGGTAAATATTCCTTACCGGGGTACTGATCTGCACTTTTCTGCAAAGATAGATACCGGCGCTGATTATTCTTCCATTGATGTTGAATCCCTGGAGCTTGTCTCGCGTGGCGATCAAACCTGGGTTCGCTTCGAACTTGAGGATGATGATGGTCATCTCGCAATGATAGAGGAACCGCTCTATAAAATGACCAAGGTCAAGCGTAAAGGGTCAGCGAGTCAACCAAGGGTTGTTGTTCTGCTTGATATTTGTCTAAACGGATTCCGCGAAAAAGCCAGAATCAGTCTTGTTGATCGTCATAACTACAAATACCGAATGTTAATCGGCCGTCAAATATTAAGTGGCAGATTTCTGGTTGATGCAGAATTGAAAAATTCAACAATCCACTCAAATTGCCCGAATCCCGGTGAATAAACGTCATTTGTATATTCTTGTCGCGTCTCTTGCATCTATAGGGAGCATTCTATTCTTATACAAACTACTTGTACTGGGTTTTCCTTTGCTATCATCCAGTAAAACTAACGTATGGCGCGTAGAGGCCAAGCTGAGTATTACCGCCGGCGAGGATCCGGTTAAGGCTGTTCTGACAATTCCAAAAACCAGTTCTCGCTTCGTAGTCGATAACGAGAACTTCGTATCCAGAGGGTTCGGGTTAACCACCAAGCTTAAAGAGGGCTCGCGCCTGGCGACCTGGTCACGCAGACATGCCCCGGGGCGTCATACTTTTTACTATACCGCTACCATAAGGCAAATTGCCCCACAAACAAATAAGACGGTATCAGAGCCTGCATTGAATCCTCCGGAGTACAATGATCAGCAGCGTGACGCAGCCAACGCTTTGCTCAAACAACTTCAGGAACAGAGTGCTGACACGGATACACTGGTCAGGACGCTGTTAAAGCGTGCCAAGTATGATGCTGCGGATGAAAATCTGAGATCTCTGATTCCATCCAATTTGTCATTAACAAATACGCTGGCTGCAGTAAGTCGTTTTTTAAATTATGCAGGTTATCCTGCTCGTCCGGTGCATGGTATACGTTTGTCACAAACCGCTGTCAATGTTCCTGTTCATCACTGGATAGAGGTGTACGATAACGGTTGGAAAGCCTATGATTTCAAAACGCTGGACTATCTGGATGATAATTATCTGACCTGGTGGCTCGGTGAGCGCGACATATTCCAGCTCAAAGGTTCACATCTCGATCGTTTTACACTATCGATTAGTCATAGTGAAGAGATGGCGCTGCGCTCAGCCATGCTTGCCGGCACTCAAAAGACACCCCTATGGCAGTCCTTTTCGCTTACCAGCCTGCCGCTTGATACACAACATGTTTATCGTATCATTCTTATGATTCCGATCGGCGCGCTATTACTGGTGGTGTTGCGTAACGTAATTGGCGTCAAGACGTTCGGAACATTTATGCCAATCCTGATAGCACTGGCATTTCGTGAAACCCAGTTGTTATGGGGGATAATCTTTTTCACTGTAATCGTCGGAATCGGTTTGAGTATCCGGTTTTATCTGGAAAACCTGAAGCTGTTGCTGGTTCCCCGTCTGGCGTCTGTATTGACGATTGTCATTCTTCTGATGATGGTCATCAGTGTCCTCAGTAA
>JASFNY010000226.1:0-4138 GCA_050116795.1 Thiohalophilus sp. | reverse complement strand
TTGCCGGCTTCTTCTTCGTCTTTGACGGCGCTCTTGAAGCCCTTGACCGCACTGCCGAGATCGGAACCGATGTTGCGCAGGCGCTTGGCGCCAAACAGCAGCAGCACAATTAACAGAATAATAACCAATTGCCAGATACCAATGCCCATGATGTTACTCCACGTCGTAAGCGTTAATCGTTATATAGCGCTGAACCTGTTATCTATAACAAGTGCGCCGGCGTGCTATTCAAAGCCGGGCAGATTTTTGCCACCCATCAGATGGATGTGCAGGTGAAAGATGATCTGCCCGCCACCTTCACCGGTGTTTATAATGGTGCGATAACCGTCGTCCAGTCCCTGCTGTTTTGCGATTTTCGGCAATTGTCTCAGCATGTGGCCCATGAGCTTGTCATGGTTTTCATCGAGTTCATTCAGGCTATCGATGTGTTCACGCGGAATTGCCAGCAGGTGCACCTCGGCCTTGGGATTGATGTCCTTGAAGACAATCATCTGTTCGTCTTCGTACACCCGATCCGAAGGTATTTCGTCAGCGAGTATTTTGCAGAACAGGCAATCACTCATGTTGATCTCATTTTTCCCGGTTGGCTTTCTCTTCCAGCCCCGAGAGGCCGAAGCGCCGGGCCAGCTCATCGAGAACCTGCTCGGGACCGAGTCCCTGATGGGCCAGCATCACCAGAGTATGAAACCACAGATCGGCGGTTTCATAAACAATCTGCTCGCGATTCCCATCCTTGGCCGCCATCACGGTTTCGGTGGCCTCTTCACCGACTTTCTTGAGAATGGCGTCCAGCCCCTTGTCATACAGTCTGGCCACATAGGAGTCGTCAGGATCCGCCCCCTTGCGCTCTTCGAGCACGGCGGCAAGCTGTTGCAATATGTCGCTCATAGGGGAGGATTATTCCATGTTTGGCGCCGTTTGTGGGGACGCTATTTATATATGGAGGCGGGATCCTTGATAACCGGTTCGACTTCGACCCATTGATCGCCCTGTAACTGTTTGAAAAAACAGCGATGACGTCCGGTATGGCAGGCGATGCCGCCCTTTTGCTCGACCTCGATCAGGATTACATCGTTGTCGCAATCGAGACGAATATCGCGGATGAGTTGCTCGTGGCCTGATTCCTCACCCTTGCGCCACAGTCGTCCGCGGGAGCGTGACCAGTAGATCGCCTTGCCTTCCTGCACACTGAGGGCCAGTGACTCACGATTCATCCAGGCAAACATCAGTACCTGACCAGTGCCCGTTTCCTGGGCGATAACAGGCACCAGGCCGTCGTCGGTCCATTTGATTTCATCAAGCCATTCGTTAGTCATGCACTTTCCTCAATTCAGGGTCTATTTAAACGCAGAGGCGCAGAGACGCAAAGGCCGCAGAGGAAAATAAAATAACAAAATTGCTTTGGACCGTAGCTCGGACCAAGTACCCCTTAGGGACATAAACTTCGCGGAACCGGCAAGGTTACTGCGGTTTTAAAAATAAATTCTCTTTGCGGTTCTCTGCGCCTTCGCGCCTCTGCGTTGAAAATTTCTAGAGGCGGACTTCGATGTCGTTCGCAGCCATGCGCCGCTTGGCTTCCTCGATACTGAATTCACCGAAATGAAAAATGCTGGCGGCCAGTACCGCATCGGCATGACCCTGCTTGACCCCCTCGACCAGGTGGTCCAGGTTGCCGACCCCGCCTGAAGCGATCACCGGCACACTGACCGCATCGCAGATGGCACGGGTCAGGTCCAGATCGAAACCCTGTTTGGTGCCGTCGCGATCCATGCTGGTCAGCAGGATCTCGCCGGCCCCGTAGTCGACCATTTTTTTCGCCCACTCAATGGCGTCCAGCCCTGTAGCATTGCGCCCACCGTGGGTGAATATCTCCCACTTTTTCGGATTGTCGCTCACCTGCTTGGCGTCGATCGCGACTACGATACATTGTGAGCCGAATTTCTGTGCAGCCTCGCGTACGAATTCCGGGTTGTTGACGGCCGCGGTGTTGATTGCCACCTTGTCGGCCCCGGCATTGAGCATGGTGCGCACGTCTTCCAGTTTGCGAATGCCACCGCCAACGGTCAGGGGTATGAATACCTGGCCGGCGACCTGCTCGACCACGTGCACCATGGTTTCCCGTTCTTCATGACTGGCGGTTATATCCAGAAAGGTGATCTCGTCGGCGCCCTGCTCGTCATAGCGTCGCGCAACCTCTACCGGATCGCCGGCGTCACGAATATCGACAAACTGCACGCCTTTGACCACGCGGCCCTTGTCTACATCCAGGCAGGGAATAATGCGTTTGGCCAGTCCCATGCAGTTATTCTCCCCCGCAACTGTCGGCCAGGGCGGCGCCCTCGGCGAAGTCGAGGCTGCCCTCGTAGATGGCACGCCCGGTAATAGCGCCCATGATGCCTTCATCGGCCACGTCGCACAGGGCGCGAATGTCGTCCATGTTGGTGATGCCGCCTGAAGCAATGATTGGAATAGCTACCGACTGTGCCAGCTTGACGGTGGCTTCGACATTGACCCCGCTCATCATGCCGTCACGACCAATGTCGGTGTAGATGATGGCCGAGACCCCGTCCTGTTCAAAATGCTGGGCCAGGTCGATTACGTCGTGGCGTGACAGTTTGGACCAGCCATCGATCGCGACCTTGCCTTCTTTGGCATCCAGGCCGACGATAATATGGCCGGGGAACTCGAGACACAGATCGTTGACGAAGTGCGGCGCATTGACCGCCTTGGTGCCGATGATGACGTACTGCACGCCGGCGTCGAGATAGGTTTCCACGGTCTCCTCATCACGAATGCCTCCGCCGATCTGGATCGGGATATCGGGATGGGCACTGGCAATGGCATGAACCACTTCGGCATTGACCGGTTCACCGGCGAAGGCACCGTTGAGATCGACGATATGTAAACGCCGGGCACCGGCATCGACCCAGCGCGCCGCGACGCTGACCGGATCGTCGGAAAAGATCGTTTCATCTTCCATTTTGCCCTGACGCAAACGAACGCATTTGCCGTCCTTGAGGTCGATGGCAGGGATAAGCAGCATGGTGAAGTCTCTCGTATTGATTAAGCTATCGTGATGACTATAAGGAACCGTTCCAGTTCAAAAAGTTCGCATACAGTTGCAGGCCGGCATGCTGGCTTTTTTCCGGGTGGAACTGTACGGCAAATACATTACCCTTTGCCACGGCACAGGTAAACGGGATGCCGTAGTTACAGGACGCGGCAATCAAATCCGGCTCGGCCGGTTCCACATAATAACTGTGGACGAAATAGAAACGGGCGCCGTTGGCAATATTCTGCCACAGGGGATGTTCCACCTGGGGATAGACCTGGTTCCAGCCCATGTGTGGAATCTTGAGTCGTTCATTGGTCAGCGGGTCGTGCATATTGGTCTGAAATGCCTGTACCTTGCCGGGCAACAGGCCGAGGCATTGAGTGCCGTCGTTTTCGGCGCTGTATTCCATCATCGCCTGCATCCCGACACAGACTCCAAGCAGCGGGGTGCCCTGCTCGGCCACCTGGTGAATCACCGGCTCCAGGCCAAGACGACGAATTTCCGCCATGCAGTCGCGAATGGCGCCGACTCCTGGTAATACCACGTGGTCGGCGCTGCGGATTTCCTCGGGATCGGCGCTCACCACGACCCGGCGAGCAGGATCGGCCTTTTCCAGGGCCTTGCTCACTGAGTGGAGGTTACCCATTCCGTAGTCAATAACAGCAACAGTCGGCATAACGATCGGGATGATTAAATGGGGCAGTCCCCGGTTGAGTGACTCAGAGACTACCCTTGGTTGACGGCAGAATACCCTGCATGCGCGGATCCGCTTCCAGTGCCATGCGCAGTGCCCGTCCGAACGCCTTGAAGGCAGTCTCGGCTATATGGTGCGCATTGCGACCACGCAGATTGTCGATGTGCAGTGTCACCCGGGCGTGGTTAACAAAGCCCTGGAAGAACTCACCGAACAGATCCACGTCAAAATCGCCAATGTGCGAGCGGGGGAAATCGACTCCGTACTCCAGGCCGGGACGACCGGAGAAGTCGATAACCACCCGGGAGAGTGCTTCATCGAGGGGGACGTAAGCGTGGCCGTAACGACGAATACCCTGCTTGTCACCCACCGCTTTGTCAAAGGCCTGA
>JASFNY010000225.1:0-4142 GCA_050116795.1 Thiohalophilus sp. | reverse complement strand
TGCCGTCTTCTACCGGGGGGGTCGCTATGCTGCCTGTAAGTCCGGCGGAATAGCGGTGTGCCACGCGACGACGCTCCTGGTTGTAGTGCGGCAGGCGTTTTAGTTTTGCGCGCAGGATCACGGCCTGCAATTCATCCAGCCGACTGTTATAACCCACGATATCGTGGTAGTAACGTTCCTTGCTGCCGTGGTTTCGCAACATCAATAGTGTTTCAGCGAGGGTGTCGTCGTTGGTGGTGACCATTCCACCGTCACCATAACAGCCGAGATTTTTGCTTGGGAAAAAACTGTGCGCACCAGCCAGTCCGATTGTACCGGTCATTCTGCCGTCGATGTCTGCTCCAAAAGATTGCGCACAATCTTCAATGATTTTTAAATCATGTTTGGCGGCAATGGTCGTGATGGCAGTCATGTCCGCCGGCTGCCCGAACAGGTGGACCGGCAGAATAGCTCGCGTTTTATCGGTAATAGCCGCCTCGATCAATTCCGGATCGAGGTTGTAGGTGTCAGGACGAATATCAACATACACAGGTATCGCGCCAACATAACGAATGGCTTCGGCGGTGGCGATGAAAGTAAACGGGGAAGTGATGACTTCGTCGCCCGCCTGTATACCGGCGGCAATCAGGGCCAGATGAAGTGCATCTGTTCCGGAGGCGCAGGTAATAGCATGTTTGACGCCAAGGTAGTCTGCCGCCTCGGATTCGAAAGCCTTGACGTTGGGGCCAAGGATGAAACTGGTATTCTCAAAAGTTTCCTTGAAACCCTGTTCGATTTCCTCTTTCAGGGTCTGGTATTGCTGTTTCAGGTCGACCATCGGGATCATGTTCTTAAAACCTCAATCATGAGACAGGGGCAATTAACTTTCGGTCAATTGCCGGGTAATTTCAAACGCGGTTTTCAGGGCGCGCAGACCATCTGCACCACTGACTACCGGACGTGCATCGGTATTGATGGCCTGTAAAAAGGCGCCGATCTCGCTGAGCAGGGCGTCACCCTGATCAAAGGCATGTTCTTCACTGTCAATTTCGGCGATACCGGGATACATCTCACCTTCACCTTTGCGATGAATACCCAGTTGCTTGTTCTGGAAGTCGATAGTGATATAGGCATCCGACTGGAAGATGCGCATTCGTCTTTCACTTTTCATACTGATACGGCTGGCAGTCACGTTGGCCACGCAGCCGTTTTCAAATTCCAGCCGCACGTTGGCCACGTCGATCTCATCGGACAGTACCGGTACACCGCTGGCATGGATGGCCTTCACGGGTGAACCAACAAAGTCGAGGATAATATCGATGTCATGGATCATCAGATCCAGTATGACATTTACATCGGCACCGCGCGGGTTGAACGGGGCGATGCGGTGGGATTCAATGAACAGCGGTTTTTTCAGCACATTCTCGAGCGCCATGACCGCGGGATTGAACCTTTCCAGATGCCCGATCTGAAAAGTCAGGTCATTGCGTTCGGCTATCTCCACCAGCTCCTGGCCCTGTTCGAGGGTGGAAGTGATAGGTTTCTCCAGCAGCACATGCACGCCGTTCTCCAGAAAGACCTTGGCGACTTCATAATGTTTCTGAGTTGGGACCACAATACTGACGGCATCCACCTTGCCAATCAGATCATGATAGTCCTGGTAAACGTCGACACCGTGTTCGGCGGCAATGGTTTTGGCCACCTCCTGGCTGGTATCGCACACGCCGATCAGTTGCGAGGCAGGTAGTTGGGCATATTTCTGGGCGTGGAATTTTCCAAGATAACCGACCCCAATGACGGCGGTTCTGAGTGTTGTCATCTAAATTAACTCTGTTGCGGTTGGCAGGTGTGCGGTTCGCGGTACAATGATGCAGTGTGAGAGACAATGTCTCCGCAAGCCGGAATTAATAACGAATAATCGCATTTTTCACCAGTAAATTCAATTAGATAACTGATTCATTTGACTGTCATCATGCGGAGATAAGGTGTCGGTGAGCACAGATTGGAGCTTTACCCTGCAACGGGAACGTTTGGCCGGTCTGGACGAGGTGGGACGGGGACCGCTGGCGGGCCCGGTGGTGGCCGCGGCGGTAATTCTGGATCCGGGCAGGCCGATTGATGGTCTGCTGGACTCCAAGCGTCTCAGCGAGTCCCGGCGCGAGCAACTTGCCGAATTAATACGCGAACAGGCCCTGGCCTGGGCCGTGGGTCGGGCTGAAGTCGAGGAGATTGACCGGATTAACATCCTGCAGGCCAGCTTGCTGGCCATGCAGCGGGCGGCACAGGCCTTGAATCCGTCACCACTGGAAGCGCTGGTTGACGGTAACCGATGCCCGGAACTGGCCTGCCCGGTCCAGGCGGTGGTGAAAGGGGATGACTGTGTCCCGGCTATCATGGCGGCGTCGATTCTGGCCAAGGTCACCCGCGATCGGGAAATGGTGGCCCTGGACGCGCAATATCCCGGCTATGGGCTGGCCAAACACAAAGGTTACCCGACCCGGGCACACATCGAGGCTCTGCAACGCCTCGGCATCACCGAGATTCATCGACGTTCATTCGGGCCGGTGCGTCGTTTGCTGGAAGCCGTTTGAAGATTTGGAGCTAGATATTTGTTTTTGCATTAAAAACCGGGTATAACAAAACACATTATTCGCCCGAGCGCAGTACCTGTCAGGCTGGATAACGGGAGAAATACATGTCGTCGTTACCACTGATTTTGAGACTGGACAACAACGGCCAGCCGGTAAACTGGATACCCTGGCAGGAGGCCGCGTGCATCTATTCCCGGGGCCGGGTCGCCTGGACGGCAGGAGAACACATGTTCCAGCTGCATGGCGGTCACAGCCGCCTGACAGGTGAAACCTCTCTGCTGGAAATCAATTCCATCATTGCCGTCAAGGGCGAGAACAGAGCACTTCGTCATCACACCACGCCGCCTTTGAGCAACCGCGAACTGTTCCGCCGTGATCGCCATACCTGCCTCTATTGTGGTAACGAGTTCCGTGATCTGTTGCTGACCCGGGATCATGTCAAACCGCTGTCCCGTGGCGGGCGCGATCACTGGCGCAACGTGGTCACTGCCTGCAAACGGTGTAACGCACGCAAGGGCAGTCGCAGTCCTGAAGAGGCTCGCATGCCGTTGCTGGCCATTCCCTATGTGCCAAATCTGGCGGAATACCTGGTTTTACGTAATCGTCGTATCCTGGCAGACCAGATGGAATTTCTGCGTGTCCAGTTCAACCAGATGGACCGGGACTGGATGAGCTGAATCCGGCGATCGGTGATTCGCGTTGGGCTGTTGCCCGTCAAACCCCTGTTGTTTTTCCAAGTGATTGATTCTCTGAGTGACGGCCTGATGGGACGTCAGGTACGTGACAAGTCAAGTCTTGCACTCCCGCGGGTTTGATCTGACACTTTGTGCCATGGATCCATTCGTCCACCTTCACTTGCATACAGAGTATTCACTGGTTGACGGCCTGGTGCGCATCAAGCCGCTGGTAAAAGCGGCTGCCAAAGCCGGCATGCCGGCGGTTGCCGTTACCGATCAGTGCAACCTGTTCGGTATGGTCAAGTTCTACAAGGCAGCGATTGCGGCAGGCATCAAGCCGATCATCGGCGTGGACGCCTGGCTTTACAACGAAGAAGATCCCAACCAGCCAAGTCGTCTGGTGTTGTTGTGTCAAAACAATGCCGGTTATCTCAACCTGACCCGGCTGGTCTCGCGTAGTTACATCGAGGGACAACATCGAGGTCAGCCGACCCTGAGTCGCGAATGGCTGCAGGGTTGCACCGATGGCCTGATTGCCCTGTCGGGCGGACGTGAGGGTGACGTGGGCCAGGCCCTGCTCAACGGCAACCAGGAACTGGCCATGCAACGCCTGCAGTACTGGCAATCACTGTTTCCTGATCGTTATTACCTTGAACTGCAACGCACCGGTCGTGAGGGCGAGGAAGATTATCTGCATGCGGCTGTCGCGCTGGCGGCCGATCACGATGTGCCGGTGGTTGCCAGCAACGACGTGCATTTCCTTCGAGCCGATGATTTCGATGCTCACGAAGCGCGGGTCTGTATCCACGAGGGCCGCACGCTGGATGATCCGCGTCGTCCCAAACGTTTCAGTGAACAACAGTACCTGCGGTCTCCAGAGGAGATGGCAGAACTG
>JASFNY010000224.1:0-4166 GCA_050116795.1 Thiohalophilus sp. | reverse complement strand
CCCCGGAGACACATGCGGCTACAATTTTCTCCATCTGCATGCGTCGTGAGCCTTTGACCAGTAGCGTGACATCCTTCTCCAGATCGTTTTCCAGTTGCGCGATCATCTCGTCGTGGCTGTTAAAGCTGTATGACGATTTACCAAACGAGTCGGCTGCGTGGCGCGCCAGTGAGCCCAGGGTATACAGATAATCAACACCGCTTTGTTTTGCCCGGGTTCCGGCTTCGGCATGTAATGACTCGGCATTGCCGCCCAGTTCACCCATATCTCCCAGAGCCAGAAAATGGCGGCCAGGAAAATCATCCAGCACATCCAGCGCGGCATACAGTGAAGTCGGGTTGGCGTTATAGGTGTCATCAATGACCCGGCTTCCCTTGATTCCCGGCTTCAACTGCAAACGCCCGTTGACCGGCCGCAATGATTCAAGACCCTGTTTAATGGCATGCAAGGGAATGTCTATGGCACTCGCCGCTGCAATCGCGGCCAGTGCATTGAGTACGTTGTGCCTGCCCAATAATTTAAGGCTCACATCAATGTCGCCATTTGGTGTAACCACAGAAAGCTTCTGGGCATCCTGCATAACCTGGACCGTGGCTTTGACATCTGAGCCTTTGACAGTTCCGAAACTGATGACTTTTCTTTCTTTATTGAGACTTTTCCAGTACTCGGCGTAGTCATCATTATTATTCACGATGGCAATGCCTTCCTTGCCCAGCCCGCCGTAGATTTCACCCTTGGCCCGGGATACGCCCTCGACGCTGCCAAATCCTTCCAGATGCGCCATGCCGGCGTTGGTAATCAGTGCCACATCCGGACTTGCGATTTCCGTGAGATAAGCGATCTCACCGGCATGATTGGCCCCCATCTCGATAACCGCATAGTCATGACGCTCATCGAGTTCCAGCAGGGTCAACGGCATGCCGATATCGTTATTAAGGTTTCCTCGCGTGGCCAACACTTCGCCATTTACAGCAAGTATTGAAGCCAGCATCTCCTTGACCGTTGTCTTGCCATTGCTGCCGGTTACGCCGATCACTGTTGCCGGCAATTGCTGGCGCCATGCAGCAGCCAGCTTGCCAAGTGCCAGGCGTGTATCACTGACAACAATACAGTTGGTATTGTCTACCGGTTTTTCTACGAGACAGGCTGCAGCGCCCTTCTCTGCGGCCTGCTTGATGAAGGCATGACCATCGTAGTTGGGACCTTTCAGTGCCACAAACAGTTGCCCCGGGGAAATCTGCCGCGTGTCGGTAGATACGCCTGACACGACAACATCCGTACCGAGATACTCGGCTGCCAGCAATTCAGTAATCTGCGATGCCTTCATGTGCAGCCCGTTTGCAGTATTATTTTTTGGATGCCCGATCATAGTGCATACCGTTTCAATTGCGTTTGCACTTCAGCCAGATCACTGAATGGCCGCTTCTCATCACCAAACTGCTGGTAATTTTCATGCCCCTTGCCGGCAACCAGGATTACGTCTTTAACAGTCGCGCCCTGAATAACTGTTTCAATAGCGCGTTGACGATCACGCTCGATGTAGGCCTGATCCGGCGAAGACATGCCGGACAATATCTGTTCAACGATGTCCACGGGATTTTCATGCCGTGGATTGTCATTGGTCACGACGACCCTGTCTGCATAACGCTCGGCAATCTCACCCATCATGGGTCGTTTCTGTTTGTCGCGATCTCCACCACAACCAAAAATACACCAGAGAGTCCCACTGGTATGTTCCCGTAACGCCTGAAGGACATGTTGCAACGCGTCCGGGGTATGGGCGTAATCAATTACAACAAGCGGCCTGTCCACGCCACCGTGGGTTTCCATCCGTCCGCTGACGGTTTCAACCCGGGACAGACTTGCCAGACTTTCATCCAACGTAAAGCCCTTGCTCAGTAGCACACCCAGGGCTGCAAGCAGATTGCTGACATTGAATCGCCCCAGAAGCTGAGTGTTGAACTCGGCTTCACCCCGGGGTGTTTTTATGTGGAATTGCATACCACCCGGCAACATTTTTATATCCTGTGCAAGGATGTCGGGTTCATTTTCCGGTGCCATGCCGTAGCTGATAACTTTCACAGACTTTTCGATCGCCGCTTCAATATCGCGTCCATACGGGTCATCTCGATTGATCACCGCTGTTTTCAGCCCCGGGGTATGGAACAGCTGCTGCTTGACTGCAGCGTAACTTTGCATGTCCCCGTGATAATCCAGGTGTTCATGACTCAGGTTGGTAAATACCGCGCAGTCATACAGCACTCTGTCCACGCGCCCTTGATCCAGGGCATGCGAGGAGACCTCCATTACGACACTGGTTGCACCCTGTTGCGACATGTTTGCCAGCCAACGATGATTGGCGATGACATCCGGAGTGGTATGTCCAGACTCTTCCAGTTGACCGTACAGGCCTCGGCCGAGGGTACCGATCACACCGCATGGTTCCTTGCTATTTAGACACTGGGCAATGAATTGACTGCAGGAGGTTTTTCCATTGGTACCGGTTATGCCAACCACAAACAGGTGGGCTGAGGGACTACCATAAAATCGATCCGCGAGTTCGCCAAGCCGCGCCGAAAGACTGTTTACACCGATCAGCGGGATCTTTTTACCGGTCGCCGAGGTCTTCCAGCTCACCGGTTCAACAGAACTGTCTTGTGAATGTATCTCTTGCAGAACAGCAACTGCGCCCTGTTCTATCGCCGCATCTATGTAATCGGCTCCGTCATGCTGTTGGCCACGTACGGCAACAAACAGATAACCCTCAGTCACCTGTCGGGAATCGCTGGTCATGTCTTCCAGAACACAATCGAGGGCATCCGGTACCGAAACGATTCCATCGAGCAGGGTTGCCAGGGTCATCAGTGATTGAGTTTTCGGTGCCGTCATCATGGATGTTCTCCAACGGCATGAGTTGGCAGCGCTGCATATTTAAGTGACTGCTTCCCGAGGTTGTCGGGGGCGATATCAAACAGGCGCAATGCACCTCCCATGACCCGTGAAAAGACCGGCGCTGCGACCTGACCGCCGTAATAGCTGTCAGTCGACGGCTCATCCACCTTCACCACCATAACGAATCTCGGATCGCTTGCCGGTGCCATACCCGCGAATACTGCGATGTATTTTTCCTCTGCATAACCTTTGCTGGTGACTTTCTTGACTGTTCCGGTCTTGCCTGCCACCCGGTAACCGGCAACGCGTGCCTGGGTGCCGGTGCCTCCTTCATTGGTGACCGTCTCCAGCATACGTACCATGACTTTGGCAACATCGGCATCCATGACCCGTTTCCCATGTACTGGTTCATTGACCCGTACGAAACTGATCGGATTGATGACTCCCTGGTTGGCAATGGCGGAGTAGGCCCTGGCCAGTTGCAATGGGGTAATTGCCATGCCATAACCAAAGGCCATCGTGGCCTGTTCGATTTCATGCCAATCGGCAGCCGGGTTTAGCACACCGCTGGCTTCCCCGGGGAATCCGCTACTGGTAATCATGCCGAATCCCATTCGATTATAGAGATGCCAGAGGCGCTCAGCCTTTAAAGAAAGGGCCAGTTTGCTGGCCCCGACATTACTGGATTTCTGGATAATCCGTGTCAGGTTAATTCGGCCGTAATTTCGAACGTCCCGAATCATGTTGTGTCCGATACTGTAATAACCGGGCGAGGTATCGATCATGCTGTTGGCCGTGTATTTGCCGCTTTGCAGCGCGGTAATAACGGTAAATGGCTTGATCGTCGAGCCGGGTTCAAACACATCCGTTACCGCCCGGTTTCGCATACGGTAACTCTGCAGGTTTTCACGGTTGTTGGGGTTATAGGAAGGCTGGTTGACCATGGCCAGTACTTCACCGGTCTTGGCGTCCAGGATCACGGCTGATCCGGACTTGGCCTTATGAGCAAACACTGCTCGCTTCAATTCACGGTAGGCCAGGTACTGCAAACGGCGATCGATACTCAGAGCGAGATCTTTTCCATGCCGAGGTTTTTTCAGCAGCTCGACATGCTTGACGACCCGACCGAGCCGATCGCGCATCACTCTCTGGCTGCCTTCCTCGCCACTCAACCAGTTGTCATATGCCAGCTCCAGTCCTTCCTGACCCCGATCGTCGATATTGGTAAAGCCGACCACATGTGCGGCCACCTCACCCATCGGATAGTAACGATG
>JASFNY010000223.1:0-4166 GCA_050116795.1 Thiohalophilus sp. | reverse complement strand
ATGGATGGCATCCCGTCCGGGCATGGCGATGGGGGTTGGCGGCAAACCGGAGCGTGTGTAGGTATTGTAGGGTGTATCGCGCTGAAGATCGCGGCGACGAATATTACCGTCGTATGCTTCACCCATTCCGTAGATCACGGTTGGATCGGTCTGCAGGCGCATACCCTTTTGCAGCCTGAGGATGAAAACCCCGGCAATTGTCTGACGCTCGGCAGCAACACCGGTCTCTTTTTCCACGATAGAAGCCATGATCAATGCATCATAGGGAACATCATAAGGCAGACCCTCGGCACGTTGCTCCCACTGCTCGTTTAGATAGTCGGCCATTGCTGTATAGGCCCGTTTAAGTATCTCGATATCACTCATGCCGCGAGTATAACGATAGGTATCCGGCATGAATCGACCTTCAGGGTGTTCGCCGGGATGTCCGATTGTTTCCATGATGGCTGTATTGGACAGGCCAGCAAGGCGATGGTCCAGTTGCGGGACAGCCTGAATCGCTGCCAGCATCTGATCGAAGTTCCAGCCTTCAACCAGCGTCAGTGAATACTGGATTACATCACCCCGGTACAACATAGCGAGAAATTCACTGACGGTCATACCAGGCTGAATACGGTATTCGCCGACATGGATTCGCGTGGTGTTTCCGCCCAAACGGGCATCGAAAAGGATATAGCGAGGCTTGTCGATGACACCCTGTTCGACCAGTTTGTTGACAACGCTGTGAAAGCTGGCCCCGGGTTTAATTTGAAACACCAGCGGTTTGTCGTCCGGCAAGGGAAGTGAGGAAGCCAGATATTGGCGATAGTCCATCCATAGCCAGCCCCCGGCCAGAATAGCAAGGACAATAACCAGGGCAAGAAATTTATAAATCCGATTGCGCATGTTGCCAACGTAATGCGTCAAGGCGTTCCTGTAGATGTTTTATTCGCCGGTTGGGTTCGAATTGTTTATCTTCCAATTGGCTGACCGGCCAGATACCGATCAGGCAGTTGGTTAAAAACAGAGCATCGGCATCGTACAACGCATCGGTCTGGAAATCGGTATAGTCAACCGACAGGCCAAGCTCTGGTGCCAGTTCGATCACCTGTTGACGCATAATACCCTGTACGCCACAGCCTGATAAGTCCGGGGTTTGCAGTGCGTCACCTTTCAGGACAAAAAGATTGCTCATGGTCCCCTCGATAAGGTTATCGTCCGTGTCCCGCATCAGTCCTTCCTGGATATCATCACTGTTCCACTCGTTACGTGCCAGTATCTGCTCGAGCCGGTTAAGGTGTTTGAGACCCGCCAGTTGCGGCTGCCTGGCCAGACGGGTCTCACACAATCGGACCCGTACCCCCCGCTCAGCATATTCCGGTGGATACACCGGCCAGGGCGAGAGCATAACCATGCGGGTCGCTGACGGTTCTGCAGGCGACTGGTATCCGCGCCCTCCCATACCCCGGCTCAGTACCAGTTTCAACACGGCCTGCTGGCGACCGACCAGTACTCCGGCAATATCGGAGCGCCACCTGGCCTCGTCGGGCATAGGTATATTCAGTCGCCCGGCCCCTTCGGCCAGCCGCTGCAGATGTTCGGTTAGAAATTCCACTTTACCCTTGCGTACCGCCAGGGTCTCGAACAGGCCGTCACCATACTGGCAGGCCCGATCGGCCACGGCCAGCTGCTCGGTCGCAATACCGTTGATTCGGCAGGCCAACAGGCTCACGATTCCGCTCCCAATGCCAGCAACATGCCACGGGCCTTGTGCTCGGTCTCACGCAGTTCGTTTTTCGCCACCGAGTCAAATACCAGACCTGCCCCGGCCCGTAAATTGACCTGGTTGTCTTGCAGGGTAATTGTTCGAATCAGGATGTTCAGATCGAGTTCCCCGTTATGATTGAGATAGCCCATCGAACCCGTATAGGCGCCGCGCGGCACCTGCTCCAGCTCGGCGATAATGGCCATGCAACGTTCCTTTGGGCAACCGGTAATTGTCCCGCCGGGAAATACCGCACGGATCGCTTTCCCCGGCGTTATTTCGTCGCGTAATTCCCCGCGCACGTTCGAAACAATATGATGCACATGCGCATACGATTCCAGCACCATTAACTCGTCCACCCGAACGGTTCCTGGCTTGCAGACCCGACCGAGATCGTTGCGTTCGAGATCGATCAACATGATGTGTTCTGCCCGTTCCTTGGGATGACCGATCAGCTCCCGCTTTTTGGCATCGTCGCCTTCACCAACATTGCCGCGTGGTCGCGTGCCGGCGATCGGGCGAGTTTCGATTATACCGTCTCTGATTCGAATCAGTCGTTCCGGCGAGGAACTGATGATACTGAACCCATCCAGACATGCCAGCCCGGCAAAGGGCGCCGGATTGGAGTTGCACAGCTGCTGATAGACATCCGCAGGATTGATTGCCGTCTGACTTGTTCCCTGCCAGCCACGTGACAGATTTACCTGGAAAACATCGCCGTCCACGATATATTGATGGACCTTTTCCACGCCACGACAATAATGGGCGGGATCATCCGCGGTCATGCTGACCTTGACCGGCACCGGATCAGGTTCGAGCTCGTTTTCCGTCAGGCGTTCAAGCTCTTCGCGAACCTGTTCAACCAGAGCCTGACTGCCCGGCTCCGCTACAATCATTGAACGATTGGTAGCGTGATCGTGAATCACCGCCGCAGGAATGCGTACCAGGCTGGCCACCGGTTGTGATCGGTCATGGACCAGTTCAAGCCGGGATTCGATCTGTTGTGCCAGTTCATACCCCAGGTAGACAAACCAGCCGCCGGTAAAAGGCAGGTCTACTGAATTACTAACATCAATAAATGCCTGTTCCCACACCTCATCAAGCAATTGCAGGAAATCACCCTGAGTGAACGCTTCTCCGTTACACGTGATCGCGTTATCGGGCCAGAGGGAATAATTGTCACCGGGAAAAGCAAACAGAATGTCATAACGCGCCGGGACGGGACGCAATTGATCATTGACTGCGCTCTGCAGAAGATAAGGATAGCGGCGTGGATTGTACCGATGCAGGGCCAGTAGTGACACCGGTTCGGGAAGCGGGAAGCAGCAAGCAGAACTGGCTGTCATACTGTCCCCGGTCAAGTTGCTGCTGGCACGTTCATTCAAGGCCCGGGCCTCACGTGCGTGCAGCTTATTCCGGCTTGCGGAATACCAGCGTACCGTTGGTACCGCCGAAGCCGAAGGAATTGGACAACGCGACATCAATCTGCATCTGGCGGGCTTCACCGGGAACAAAGTCGAGATCGCAATCGTCGCTGGGGTTAAAGTTATTGATGGTCGGTGGAGCCACCTGATCGCGAATCGCCAGGCAGGTGAATATCGCTTCGATACCACCGGCGGCGCCCAGCAGATGGCCGGTCATGGACTTGGTGGAACTCATCGCCAGCTTGTAGGCGTGATCGCCGAAACTGCGCTTGGCGGCGGAGACTTCTGCCGCGTCGCCGGCCGGCGTGGAGGTGCCGTGTGCATTGATATAATTGACCTGTTCCGGATTGATACCGGCATTTTTCATGGCCGCATTCATGCAGCGCGCCGCACCTTCACCTCCTTCCGAGGGTGAGGTCATGTGATAGGCATCGCCACTCATGCCATAACCGATGATTTCAGCATAGATGGTCGCGCCACGTGCTTTGGCCTGTTCGTATTCTTCGAGTACGACCACGCCGGCACCGTCACTGAGAACAAATCCGTCGCGATCCTTGTCCCAGGGACGACTGGCAGTCTGTGGATCATCGTTGCGGGTGGACAAAGCGCGGGCAGCGGCGAAGCCACCGAGACCTGAAGGTGTGGTCGCCATCTCGGCACCACCGGCAATCATTACGTCGGCATCCCCGTACTCAATAAGTCGCGCCGCATCACCAATGCTGTGCGTGGCCGTGGCACAGGCCGTGACCAGGGCTATATTCGGGCCCTTGAAACCATAGCGAATCGACAGGTTGCCGGAGATCATGTTGATGATCGAGGCCGGGATCAAAAACGGCGAGAACTTGCGTGGACCGCCCTTTTCATACGCCTCATAGTTCTTCTCGATGGTACCCAGGCCTCCGATGCCCGAACCGATGGCGACACCGATACGTTCTGCATTGGCCTCGGTCACGTCCAGACCGCTGTCCTCTACTGCTTCAATGGCCGCGGCAATCCCG
>JASFNY010000222.1:0-4191 GCA_050116795.1 Thiohalophilus sp. | reverse complement strand
TTCATTGACGGGATTACCGATGATCTGATCACGGACCTATCAAAAGTGGGGTCGATTCGCGTCATCGCCCCGCAATCAGCCTACCAGTTCAAAAACAGAAAACAGTTCACGCTCGACGACGTCGCGAAAGAACTCGGAGTCCAGTACGTCGTACAGGGAAGCATTCAGAAGTCCGGTGAACGGGTCAGGATCAACGTTCAGCTCACCAATGTCCAGGATGGCGATATTTTCTGGGCTGAGCGCTTCGACACGAAATCTGAAAGTATTTTCGAGATACAGGACAGAATTACCAGAAAGGTCATCGAGGCCATGGCCCTGACGATGTCGGAAAGTGAGACAGGACGACTGTCATCCACCGGAACGACCAATTTCGCCGCTTACGATACCTTCCTGCAGGGACAAAAATTTATCACAATGCGCTCCAGGGAAGGCTACGAGATGGCCATGGACGCCTATCAAAAAGCGATTGAACTCGATCCCGGCTTTGCCCGTGTCTACGGGGCGATGTCAGTTGCCCTGACTTATGCTTACCGGTTTCAGTGGACAGACCTGCCAGTTCCCGAGGCAAAAGAACGATCACTTGAGCTGGCAAAAAAGGCATTGAGTTCAAACACGAATTCGCCACAGATTTACTGGGCACTGGGATACGTACACATACATCGCAAGGAATACGAGGAGGCCGAGGAAGCCGCCAGGAAATCGATTGAGTTATCTCCCAATTACGCGGATGGTTACGGACTGCTTGCCTATATTTCCAACTGGCGAGGTAAGGCAAAACAGGCTGAAGACTATATTAAAAAAGCGATCGATTTGAATCCCTATCATTCCTTTGATTATCCCTGGAACCTGGGCTTTGCCTATTATACGCAGGGGCAATATACAAAGGCGGAGGCCTCTCTGCGCAGCGCCCTCGGACGGAACGCCAATGCCCTGTATCCCCGTCTGTTCCTGGCCGCGAGCTACGTCAGACTTGGACAAGATGAAGATGCTTCCTGGGAGATTGACAATATAACCGTGAACCGGCCAAAGACAACTATTCAGCATTTGCGGAACCTGATGCCGTTTGAACACAAACAGGATCTGGAGAAAGTCCTGGGCGACCTCGAAAAAGCAGGTTTGCCCAAATAGCCCGCCCTTCATCTATAAACAGCAACAGGTGTCAGAGGGCAATATTTAAAACATCTGGGCTCTGGAAAATAAATCTGTCCCCTTTTATTTAAAGCGCTATATTTCTAAAACTAATCAAAACTGCACCCTGGCCCGGTTTTCGATTTACGAGCGACTACAATGAACAAACGGCAACCTGCATGGATGTATGTAGTTTTTGTAGTGGTTTGCGCCTTTAAATTGAACATGGCGGCCGCGCTGGATCGTCAAAACCTGTTCGACTGGTATTATTCCGCTGTATTTGGCACCGGTTCCTACCGAATAGGTGATCGTGATGTGTTCGTCATTACCGCCAGTTACAGTGATACCTTGCGCGAAGCCAGCGAGGACAAGGCCGAAATCAGGTATACCTTCCCCGTGACGGTCGGATTTTATGACTATACAGCAGATGATATTCTTGAGCTTGATATCCCCACCGATGTTGCCACGCTGACCGTACTCCCCGGTATTCATTATGTCCTTCCTGTGACTGACACCTGGACACTGAAACCTTTTATAGATGTCGGATATGGCAAAGAGTTTGATGGTGGTGAAGAAGCATGGATATATTCCGGCGGTATTCGCAGTCTATACACAATCAAGGATGATATCTGGCATATCAAGCTGGGCACTTCATTGTACTATGCCGGCAATACACGTGAGGCAACAACCGATCTGGGCTTTGCCGCATTCGACACGGCAATCGATATCAACCGTAAAACAAACTACTCGATAGATGGCCAGTCGGTATACCTGGGTGGCTACCTTGGTGTATACCTTTTTTCTAACCTTGAATTTATTGAATCCGATCAGACAACGTTCGAGATTACCGAACAATATGAAATTGGTTTGACCATGAGCACACGCAACGAGTTTGACGTGCTTGGAGTTAAAATGGACCGTGTTGGTATCGGATACCTGACCAGTCCCGGGGGGTTTCGGGCCTGGCGCCTTGTGTTCTCATTCCCGTATTAGCCTGGATTTGGAAAATATATCAGCCCCCTTATTCTTGGGTAATTACCTTCCTATTTAACTGATTCGCGACTACATTTATTGATTCAGCATACGACACAGGATCCTGCCAATGACACTGGATACGACCCCGGATTCCGCATCGGGCATGACACCGGCTGAACAAATTGCAGAGGAACATGGCGGGCCCGATCCTGCCCATATAATGCAAACAGCCACGGCCTTCTGGGTATCCAAAGTGTTACTCACGGCGGTGGAATTTGATCTGTTCACTGTGCTCGGTAATGGCGCAATGACAGCCGAAGAGCTAGGCAGCAAACTCGGTATTCATCCGAGAGGCACTTACGACTTCTTTGATGCGCTGGTGGCGGCCGGTTTCCTCGAAAGAGAGGGTGACGGGCCGGATGGGCGTTACAGTAATACCCCGGACACCGACGCCTTCCTGAACAAAAACAGCCATATGTATATCGGTGGCATGCCCGAGATGCTCAACGCACGCCTGTTTGGATTCTGGAACAGTCTGGGTGAGGCGCTGAAAACCGGGCAGCCGCAAAATGAAATCAAGCATGTCGGCAAACCCATTTTTGAAGAGCTCTATGCCGACAAGGCACGTCTTGGTCAATTCCTCGATGCCATGACCGGCTTCCAGGCGGTGAACTTTGAACTCCTGGGTCACAAGTTTGATTTTGAAAATTTTCAATCCGTGACGGATATCGGCGGCGCCCTGGGGCTGCTATCGCGAATTATTGCCAGTCAGCATCCGCATCTGAGTTTCAACACTTTCGATCTGCCGCCAGTCGCCCCGCTGGCCCAGCAGCACATTGAAGAATCCGGTTTATCTGATCGCATCAATGTGGTTGCGGGAGATTTTTTTGTCGATGACTTCCCGGCAGCGGATGTCATCACCATGGGGAATATCCTGCATGACTGGAACCTGGAAAAGAAGAAGATCCTGATCCGCAAAGCCTACGACGCCTTGCCGGAAGGCGGCGCCTTGATTGCGATAGAAAACCTGATAGATGACGCCCGCCGGGAAAACCTGTTCGGTATGTTGATGTCACTGAACATGCTCATCGAATTCGGCGATGCCTTCGACTATACCGGGCAAGATTTCCGTGACTGGTGTTCCGAGGCGGGTTTCAATCGATTTGAGATAATGAATCTTGCAGGCCCGACTTGTGCGGCAATCGCATATAAGTGATAACCGGATCAGTTCATGCCTGGAAAGTTACGAGATCGGTAGCCTGATCCTGGATTTGTCTTTAATCATGAATACGGTTGAAGTAGACGCGGATCGAGCCATCTTCATAAGTTTCAACGATCAATGGCACCTTGTCGCCGGCCTTCAACACGCGGCCGGTTGCCATTAACCGGACCTCGGTTCCACTGTCCAGCCTTACCAATACCGTACCACCCTGTGCCACTGACACGACCTGCCCCTGTTGAAAAATCCGTGACACCATCGGTGTCGGCCACTGCCACAGCGTCCACAACAATATTGCCAACAACGCTACCGCAACAAATACCGCACGGGATAGTCGAGAGGCATAGCGCCAGTTTTCAAGCATTTTGCCCATTGGCTATCGAAGGGCCCTGAACTTTTTAATACCTTACTCCCATTCCATCTGCTGGTAGAGTTGCTGGGCATTTCGTCCAGCAAGCAAATCAAAGTTCGCCAGCCGGGCAAAATCTGATTGATCCAGATCGCCAACCCGGGTGATATCACCACTGGCTTCCATGAACTCACCCACTGTCTTACGCATATAGACCAGGTAATCCAGTGTATCGGCCCGGGCCCGGGCGAGATCGGTTGCCGGGCCATGGCCGGGGACAATCACCCTGGGTTCAAGTTCGGCCATGGTTTCGAATGCTGTAATCCACTGACGACTGTCGGAATGCGCCGTGATTCCGAGCATTCGACCCACATAAACAACGTCGCCGCTGAAGACCACCTGTTCCTTCGGCAGCCAGACCAGGATGTCACCCGGGGTATGGGCCGGACCGACATGCTTGAGCTCAAACCGGACACCGCCCAGGCTAAAGTCATGCGTATCGGTAAAAGTCTCATCGGCA
>JASFNY010000221.1:0-4235 GCA_050116795.1 Thiohalophilus sp. | reverse complement strand
CAGTTAATCCAGACAGGCAGGTGAGAAATATTTTTGCTCATAAAACGTGACAAGGTTGACGGACAAGGGTCAGGAGCGTTAGATAGTTTAGTGAGAAGAACATCAAAGCAACTATAAATACAGAATTCAGGAACAAAGTATGAAACGCTTTCGCACCGATTTTAATAAAGAGTCTCGATCGACCGGGAGCCAGAAAATGGAGGAGAACAGGCAGCCACTGGCCGGGCAGCCTCGACGGGAGCGTCGCAACAGCAGTGAGCGGCGACAAACCGACATTACCTCCTATCTGAAACTTACCGGTGGCATTGATCGTCGCCGCGGATACGGGCGTCGAATCAAAGATACTCCGTCGCATTCCTCTTTTATAAGCGAGTTTTTGTAAACGGATTTACCGACGGAATATTCCCGCTGCTCGGATTATCAGTTCTTAGTATCAGTTTTCAAGCTGGGTCATAAACAGGGTAGGGTTGACCTTGAACTGATTGAGAAACACGGCCCAGTGCAGGTGGGGGCCGCTTACTCGCCCGGTCATACCGACTTCACCCAACTTCTGGCTCTGGTTGACGTGTTGCCCTTCTTTGACATCGATCTTGTTCAGATGGCAATACATGGTGACCAGTCCACGGCCATGATCGATGAAAACAGTATTGCCAGTAAAAAAGTAGTTGCCGGTTCGAATAACTGTGCCGCTGGCCGGAGCGATAATGGGCGTACCAACCGGCGCGGCGATGTCCAGGCCGGTATGCCGACGAATACGGTCCTGGTTATTGTAGATTCGCTTCAGGCCAAAGGGGCTGCTGAAACGGCCTTCAACCGGTGTGACAAAGGCAGTATCGACATACTGGCGCTCACTCCAGCTGTGAATTGCCGCAATGATCTGTTTCTTTTCACGGTAGTGGCGCTGAATGTCTTCCTTGGTTGGAGAAACCATGCGCTTGTTACTGATCGTGATATGGGTTGTCTCGTATTCCTTGTCGTAGACCCGAAACTCCTTGTGATAGCTGCGCTGTCCGGTATTGACCTTGATTTGTTGAATACCGGCCTTGGCGGTAAGCGGAATCCCGACCACGGCTTCCCAGTGCCGGTCGTTGGCGCGCACCATTACTTTTTTCTTCAGATAGGTAACATCTGGTTTGGGCTGCTGGATGGCATCGAGCGTGACAACGGCGATCCCGCCGGGATAGGCCTGATGCCTGGGGTAAGGTGATGCCGATAAGGCTATACCACTATATAACAGTAATATAATAAGCGAGGTGAGAGACAGGCTACTACTTGTTTTCATCTTCAATTCCATCGACCACCGCGGTAAAACGCCCCTGATGCAGGCGTGCGCGGATACGGCTTTTTAATCGGATCTGTTTGACGTCGGTAATAATTGTATCGTCGCTTTCACGTGTGACAATAGCATAACCACGACTCAGGGTTGCCAGCGGACTGACGGTGTCCAGTGAGTGGGACAGATACTGCAGCCGTTGTGCGGAATCCTGGAGTTGCCGGCGCATAGCATTCCCCAGGCGCAAGGTCAGGTGCTGGCGCTGCGTTTCATGGCGGCGCAGGGCATGCCGGGGATTGTGCTGCTGCAACCGCTCACGCAGGGTATCGAGTCTTGCTGCGTGGTGCTGCAGGCGGTATCGCAGGGCATGGTTGCGGCGAATATCCAGTTCATCCAGCCGCTGGGCCACCGACTGGAGGTAGCGCCGGGGGTGCGGCAGGCGGTGAGCAAGCCAGCCCAGCTGCTGTTCACTCTGACGCAGTTGTTGCTGCATCAGCCGGGTGAGGCGTTGTGCCAGCTGTGCGAAACTTTGCTGCCATTCATACTGGCTCGGGCTGACCAGTTCGGCGGCGGCCGTGGGTGTCGGGGCGCGCACATCAGCCACGAAATCCGCGATGGTGATGTCGACTTCATGGCCGACACCGGTCACCACAGGGATGGGACAATCGTAGACGGCACGGGCAACGGTTTCCTCGTTGAATGGCCAGAGATCTTCCAGCGAACCGCCACCGCGGGCCAGAATCACTACGTCGCATTCGGCCCGGCGCGCCGCGGTATGCAAGGCCTGGACAATAGCTGGCGCAGCACTGGAACCCTGTACCGGCACCGGGTAGAGCACCACCGGGATGCCGGGGAAACGGCGTTGCAGCGTGGTGACGATGTCGCGAATTGCCGCCCCACTGGGGGAGGTGATGACACCGATACGCCCGGGGAAACGGGGCAGGGGCTGTTTGTGTCCGGTGGCGAACAGGCCCTCGGCGTCAAGTTTGTGTTTAAGCTCTTCAAAAGCCCGCCGCAGAGCGCCGTCACCGGCCTCTTCCATGTGCTCGACGATGAGCTGGTAGTCGCCGCGCGCCTCGTAGAGACTGACCCGGGCCCGCACCAGCACCTGCAGCCCGTTATCCGGACGGAATTTGAGCAGCTGGTTGCGGTTGCGGAACATCGCGCAGCGAACCTGGGCCGCTTCGTCCTTGAGGGAAAAATAGAGGTGCCCCGAGGCCGGCCTGGCCAGGTTGGAGAGCTCGCCTTCCAGCCAGATGGCCGGAAAGCCGGTTTCCAGCATGCTACGGATCTCGCGATTGAGCCGCGAGACGCTGTAGATATCGCGAAGTTCGGGGGACGTCTCGATCATGGGTAAAGGATACCGTACCGGCGGCCGCTTGTGGCGGGCAATAAAAAAGGCCGGGTTTCCCCGGCCTTTTATGACTCAGACAGTTGCTGGTCTTAGAAGCGCGGACCTGCGCTCATGTTTTCAGCGTGCTGACGCAGGGCGATGGTGCTCTGCATCTTGGCTTTGTTGGCCAGCTTCACAGCATCGTCGTATTCGCCTTTCTTTTCGGCTTCCTTGGCCTTCTTGATCATCTTGCCAGTGTCACGCCAGGCGTAATCGACCTTGGCAGCACGGCTCAGCTCATGTTCGGCGGCAGTAATTGCGCTGTTGGCGTCCTGGGCGGAGTGGGTCGGACCAGCTGCGCAGGCGGCCAGAGACAGGGCTGCAGTTATTGCCAGAATTGCAATCTTCTTCATGGGCTCCTCCGATGGAATATCTTGTTTTGCGTTTATAAAGGTTTGTTATTAAACGATCCTTTTGCGGATCTTCTTTGTTATTCAGATTTGGCCGGAGCGACATGTAGCCACCACGCCATACTTAAACCCATTATGCGGCGTCAGAATCGAGATGGCAACCGCTGATTTTTGCTAAAATCGGCACCCGGGCTGATTTACCGGTCCGGCAAAAGTCTTTATAATTCGGCGATTTACCTGACCCGGGACCCCAAGATGCTGCGAATTGCCCAAGAAGCCCTCACTTTCGATGATGTTCTGCTGCTGCCCGCCCACTCCGATATCCTGCCCAAGGAAGTCCAGCTCGCGACCCGACTGACCCGGGATATTGAGCTCAATATTCCGCTGGTGGCCGCTGCCATGGACACCGTGACCGAGGCCCGGCTGGCGATAGCCATGGCCCAGGAGGGGGGAATCGGCATCGTGCACAAGAATATGGATTTCCGTACCCAGGCCGAACATGTCCGGCAGGTCAAGAAGTTCGAGAGTGGCGTGATCAAGGATCCGACCACAGTGACGCCCGAAACCAGCATTCATGACGTGCTGGCGCTGACCCGGGCACAGAACATCTCCGGGGTACCGGTGGTCAAGGGGGGTGAACTGGTGGGAATCGTCACCAGCCGGGATCTGCGCTTCGAAACCCACTATGAGGAACCGGTTTCCAACATCATGACGCCCAAGAACAGCCTGGTCACCGTCAAAGAGGGCGCCGGTCGGGACGAAATTCTCAAGCTGCTGCACGAGCACCGGATCGAGAAGGTGCTGGTAGTGAACGACAATTTCGAGCTGCGGGGCCTGGTGACGGTCAAGGATATTCAGAAGGCGACCGAATTCCCCAATGCCTGCAAGGACGAGTACGGCCAGTTGCGGGTCGGTGCCGCGGTCGGGGTCGGGGCCGGTACAGAGGAGCGGGTCGAGGCTCTGGTCGAGGCCGGGGTGGACGTCATCGTGGTGGATACCGCCCATGGACACTCCCAGGGCGTGCTGGATCGGGTGGCCTGGGTCAAGAAACACTTCCCGAAGGTCCAGGTCATCGGCGGCAATATTGCGACCGGCGATGCGGCGCGGGCGCTGGTGGATGCCGGTGCCGACGGCGTCAAGGTTGGTATCGGACCCGGTTCAATCTGTACCACGCGTATTGTGGCCGGGGTCGGGGTTCCGCAGATCACAGCAGTGGCCA
>JASFNY010000220.1:0-4253 GCA_050116795.1 Thiohalophilus sp. | reverse complement strand
CGGCCGAGTCACTTCCGAATCGAAGGGAACTCTGCCGGGTTTTATATGCCTAAATTTTAAATACCCGAGCTTAACTATATGATTTGTAAGCTCTTGTTTTCAGGTCGAAACAATTAATTATCCACACTTATCGCAAGGTCTAATTTTACAATTGTTCACCTGATACACATTGTACTGCTATGGGAATAATCCTAAGTTAATCGCTACGCAATTGTAGAGACAGAATGACGAACCCAAAACATCGAGAGGCCAACCCATGAAACTTTCATCAAGAGCAGATTATGCCGCCAAGGCCATGCTGGAACTGACTATGAGTCCCGATCGCCCGGTGACCCTGGCCTACCTGGCGCATACCCAGAACATCTCCATCTCTTACCTGGAGCAGATTTTCGCCCTGCTGCGCAAGCACGGCCTGGTACGCAGCGTGCGCGGTCCCGGCGGCGGTTACGTGCTGAACAAGAGCATCGACGAGATCTCCGTCGGTGACATCGTCAAGGCCATTGACCTGCCGTCCAGCGAAAAACGGGACAATGTACCCCATGGTCACGGTGCCCCGGAAAGCGCCCACCTGTGGAGCCAGCTTTCCGACATGGTCTATGACTACCTGAGCAGCGTCAGCCTGCGGGACATCCACGAAGCCGACAAGCAGGCTTCAAGCGACAGTTCCATCCAGGCCGCCTGAAAGTCAGACGCGTAAGCTGAAATTAATACCCTGCTATCGAAAAATAGCGGGGTATTTTTTGCCTGTGGGAAATAGTAAAACATGAGATGCCGCGGTAATAATTGCCCTAATCGACGTTGTGCACAATCAGGGCGGCAGGTGAAATATCCAGTGCCATAAACTCGTTGATCAGGCGATCGACGAAAACACGTGAGCCCGCCACATCAATATCCACGTTGACCTCTGGTGCCTTGGCGCGAACCTGTTCCGCGTTAATCGCATCCGGCACATCCGGGTCGGCATAAATTATCTGCCAGCCGGGATTCCTCTCCAGCAGCTTGCCGACTTCCTTCATGAGCAGCTGCGGTTCGTCATCTGTCGGTTGGTGAAACAGTATCATCCTGTCCCGTTTTCCTTCAATTTGATATAACAAACTGAGTATCGGCGCTATACCCGGCCCGTGGGTCAACAATACGGGAAGCCGCTCGTTTTCTTTTTCTATGGTCCGGTATGTGCCATAGGGTTCATAGCAGAATATATGCTCGCCTGTTTTAACGTTCTGCAGATAGGCGGAGACACTCTCGTGCGTGCTGGATTGATTGGGTCCGGGCTGGTGGTGCACGGTAATGCGGTAAGTTGACAGATCTTTCGGGCTTCCGGAAAGAAAGCACGGATGACGTTGCTGGCTGGCACCGTGCCCACCCAGTACGACTGTAATCTGTTGCCCGCCATGGAACGGAGACAGTGGTTTGTTTTTTGCGCACGTCAGGTAGAGCGAAACGCTGTTGTCGCTTTCCTGCTCACGACGTATCACCTTTAATTTGCGCTGCCCGTGCCAGCCTTTGGCAGCCTGGCTGCGCGCCAGCTTGGCTTCGATCGCCTCGCGCCAGGCCGGCACCAGATCCCGGGCCTGCAGCAACTGTTGCAGAGCCTGGCTGTCCCAGTATTCGTAATGTGTGACACGGACAAACTCCTCCATGGTTGGAGAGTTTTCATCGCGATCAAGCAGTTCGATACTATTGCCTTCCTGGAGCGTGCCTTCTTCCAGCACACGGAAATAGTAACCGACCTTGCACGAGGCGAGGAACATAGGGGCGAATCGCATCCCCATGCGTGCGTTCAGCTTGTTACAGGGAATACGCGGGTGTGCCACCTGAAGGACAGTATCACCAAAGCGAAATACGTCACCGATACGCACCTCTTCTTCCAGCAGGCCGGTCACCGTCAAGTTCTCACCAAACTGCCCGATGGGAAATGTTTCTTCGCGTCCCAGTTCTTTTTGCCAATAGTCGTAGTGTTCAAACGGATAGGCGTAGACAGCGCTATGTTCCAGCCCCATCTTGCGTTTTTCGATACGCACATCTCCCTGCAAGCCAAGCCGCGAAACTGCTACTGGATCGGTAACGGGAGTCTTGTAGATACCGGTCTGGACAGTTCGACTTTTGATATTGACCGGTCGGCTGTCGCCAACGTTGACGGACAGGATACGCATTGCTTGCAATTACTCTGATGGGCCGGGCTAAACTTTTATACGACAGGTACGATAAATCCAGTATAGGATTTTTGTGCTACTCGCGTACAGACCCACGGGGAAACTGATGTCGAAAATTTTAGGCCAGGCATTGAGTCAGGGCGCATGGTCGGTTTCGGCCGTGATGTCCGATCTCAACGCCATGCTCGATGATGAAGGGCGACCGATTTCGGAGCGTCGTGCCGATGCCATGACGCGGGTTGGCGTCGAGATGGAAATGAAACTCTGTCCGTTTCACGATATTCGTAAAGACAAGTGGATGAATGTCTCGGCCCTGGAGCAGATCACACGTTATATGAATCCGGTGCTCGAGGAAATGGAGGCATTCAGACGATATTCCGGCAATGATCTCAGCTGGGATGAGGTTCTCGCCTGTGTCATTGATCAGTTGTCCGGCCCCGCAATTTATCTGTTGCAACAGCGCAGTCTGCAGGGCCCGATCCCTGCCAGAATAGCTGTCGGTCATAAGCTGGCCGCGGGGATGTATGGTGTCATGCTCGGATTATCCGAGCGGCGGGCACTGGGTAGCGAATTCCCGGTGTCGGTAGATACTTTTCTTAACCTCATCGTGGAAACAGAAGCTCTGGTTGGCGCCACCTACGAGGCCTGCGCCGGTTCGATGGCCATGATTCGAAAGGCCAGCACTTCTCTCATCGAAGGGAATCCCGACAACCGTTTCGAAGTAGATCCCCTGCGCCTCGATCTGGCCCACTGCCTGGCACTGCAGGTACAGCTTGGTATCTTCTGGAAACTGTTCGACCGCGTGCACTTATGGTCGCTACTTCGTGGCGAGTACAGGGACAACCTGAACCCGGCCAATCGTTTTTTGCAAAACAAACTCGAGCATGAGGCCAACAATCTTGATCCCACAATCCCGCCATCCCCGGACAGAAACCGGTTGCCCGATGCGCTTGATGCCACAGTCCGTCTGCAACTGGCAGAGGCGCTGGACAATGCCTGCAATCAACAAACGTTTCAGGAAGAGATACGGACCATCACCGCATTACTGAACCAGACAAACAATCCCGTACAGTTTAACGGTGACGTGAAAGACATGGCGCAACATATCGCCTGTTACCTGCACACTTACCGGCTGTTCAAGGCGGAACTCTCGAAAATAGAATTGGAACTCCGTGAACATCTGGGTTTTCCTCAGGACACGCCAATTCGGCTCGGGGATGCCGCACTTCCGACACCGCAAGCACTCTCCTGGTATGAACTCATCCTCGGCAGTCGGCTTGGCAAGGACGATCGTTTCATTGCCAGGAAACCCGCTCAGGGGTGAGATGTCGGTTTTCTTCGGATTATCGACAGGATCAAGAACGCCAGTTTGACAACACCAATCAGCACTGATTGAAATTCTTATATTTTACCCATTTGATCCAGATCAAATATTCTCCCTGTCCTTCAGGTTACATCTATCACCACTGATTTCAAGCATGAAGGAGGTGCTGCTATGCAGCAGGGTGACAAGGGCATTGCCATGAACGTGGGCAAGACGGTGCTGGTGCTGTTTGCTTTTATGCTGCTGATTATCGCGGTGTCGAACATCATTGCCTGAACTCTCCAAACGTTGAGCACAAAAAAGGCGGCCAATGGCCGCCTTTTTTATTACCTGCCGAACGAATCAGCCGCCAATCTCCTGCAGCAGCCGGTTGACGCGGCTGACGTAGGCGACCGGGTCCTCGAGCTGGCCTCCCTCGCTGAGCATGGCCTGTTCGAAGAGGATCCAGCTCCAGTCGTCGAAGTCCTGCTCGTCCTCGACCTTTTGCAATCGAGTGACCAGCGGATGATCGGGGTTGATCTCCAGTACCGGCTCGATGTTCGGCACGTTGTGCCCGGCTTGCTTGAGCAGTTTCTGCATGCTCATGGCCATTTCGTTTTCCGAGACTACCAGGCAGGACGGCGAGTCGGTCAGGCGATGGGAAACCTTGACCTCCTTGACCTTGCCTTCGAGCACCTTCTGCATACGTTCCAGCAGTGACTTGTAATCCTGCTCCGCTTTCTCGGCCTTTTCTTTCTCTGCCTGGTCTTCCAGCTCGCCGAGATCCAGCGCGCCCT
>JASFNY010000219.1:0-4285 GCA_050116795.1 Thiohalophilus sp. | reverse complement strand
GTTCAACAATTCCCTTCCATATTAGTTTTCAATCACCTTCGATTCTGATCCAGTGTTAGTACCTAAGTACAATTAATTTTATCGCCCTGGTTATGTATTGTAATTTAACAATAGTTTAATGGTAGGACATTGAAGGTGGACAAACACACGGCAAGATTAGTTCCCGTTGGTATTATCCTGGCATTGATCGGTTATGTGGCGGTCAAAGGACGAGATGGAATAGAACGCATACTCAAGCTCGGCGATTCATTGGAGGCTGATGACTATGTGGTTACGGGTCAGGATGGTGAGCTACTGATTGGTTTTGCCAATGGTACGGCCCTTGAACTGGGTCCTGGATCCGAAGCTATTCTTGATACTGACGTAATTGATCTCTCCCAGGTAGAAAATCAAACAGATCTGGCAGGGTTGCTGGCAGCCATGCGCGAGGCGATACTCGCCGGCGAGGATCCGACGGCTGTGCTGCAGGAGGCGACCGCTGGATACCAGGCACTGAGCGAAGGTGGTTCCGATACAGTGCGTGTAGATATGGACGGTCAGGTTGGCTCGCCGGTAAGTGATGAGGTCGATGGTCAAATGTCACCTGCTGCCGGGGCTGGTGCCGGTAATTTAATCGATGATGGGCAAGGTGCGGATTACCTGATCGGTGGTGACGCAGTAGTCCAGACTGTTCCGGGTATGGTATTGCCGACTATTTCTATCGGGGATATCTCGATCATTGAGCCGGCACCGGGACGCGGAGACGAGCAGGGTGGTGGCCATGAAGAAGGTGAGGAAGACGCGGGTCATGAAGAAGGTGGACACGATGCGACTTCACACGATACCGGGCACGACAGCGGCCACGACACTGGCGATGACACGGGTCATGAGGATACCGAGCACGGCGGCGCTAGCGGCGGCTACGGTTACCAGGGGGGAACCCTGTCATCGGTAGCCGTCTTTACGGTGACGCTGTCAGCGCCTGCCAGCCAGGACGTCAAGGTGGATTTCACGACGGTTGACGGGACAGCCATTTCAGGCGGGCTGGGTGTGGATCAGGCTGACTATGGCCAGACCAGTGGTACCCTGGTTATACGCGCCGGAGAAACAACCGGCACTATCGAGGTGACAATATATGGTGACCGGCTGGTCGAAGGTGATGAGGCGTTTTATGTCCAGCTCGGCAATCCGGTTGGCGCGGTGATTGGTGACGGCGTGGCGAGCGGTACGATTCTGGACAGCGGGCATGGTGAGGGTAGTACTGGCGAAGCGAGAGAGCTGTTCGGTACTGAAGGTGACGATATCCTGATCGGGGCTGGAGGTCCCGATACCATTCATGGTGGCGAAGGTGATGACGAACTGGTCGGAATGGGCGGCCCGGATACCATCTATGGCGGCGAGGGTGACGATCTGGTTGTCGGTCTCGGAGGACCCGACGAGTTACATGGCGGCGAAGGCGCGGATGAAATCATCGGTCACGGAGGGCGTGACACCATGTACGGCGATGCCGGCGACGATGTGATGTCCGGTGGAGGTGCGCCGGATACACTCTACGGTGGGGAAGGCAACGATACGATGTACGGCGGTGGTGGGCCGGATACCCTATACGGGGGTGAAGGTGATGATACCCTGGCAGGTGATGGTGGCCCGGATGTCCTCAATGGTGGTGAGGGGGCTGACATCCTCATCGGTGGCGGCGGTGGAGATATATTCCAGTTTGATAATCTGGGTGCTGGTGTGGACACTATTGCCGATTTCAAACATACCGACAAGATTGATCTTTCCGCGGTGCTGGATTTCCAGGAAGGAGATCCTGTAACTAACTACGTGCAGATTACCCCCAGTGGATCAGAAGATTATACCTATGAATTGAGTGTCAATCCGGGTGGATCTGGCGACGCTACGGATTTCCAAACTATAGCTATACTGGAGAATGTTCATACAGCACCAAATGTCGATGATCTGGTCATGAACGGTAACCTGATCGTGGATTAGAACACACCTTAATAACAAGAAAGGTTCCGATATGTTGCGCAATAAAAACGTCATTTCACTATTTGTGTTTTGTGGATACTTGTCAGTGAGTCATATTGCTCTGGCAGAAACGATGGAAAAAGTCGTATTCAAGACATTGGCAAGTAATCCTGCCCTGCTAGGCGAATTTCAGAACAGGAACGCGATACAACAACAACTGCAACAGGTTAAATCTGAATATTATCCGAGCGTGGATTTGCTGGCAGCTGTGGGTAATGAAAACAGTAAAAACCGTTACACGCGCGCACTTTATGGAACGGATGATTATGTGGACCTGAATCGTTCTGAAGAAGCGATTATCGTCACTCAAAACCTGTTTAACGGGTTTGGAACAACCGGAGAAGTTGACAGGTACAATTACAAGCTGGAGGCCACGAACCACAGGCTACATAATCAGTCCGAACAGACTGCGATAGATGTGGCTCGAGTTTATCTTTCGGTATTGCGAAACCAGGAGCTGGTGAAAATTTCACAAAGAAACCTGGTGATTCATAAAGAACTTTATCAAAAAGTAGAAAAACGAAGCCGATCCGGTGTCGGGCGGAGTTCAGATCTCGATCAGGCTGATGGCCGTCTGGCCCTGGCGCAGGCAAATCTCATTTCTGATCAGACAAACCTGAGAAATGCGCAAACCAACTATGTACAGGTAGTCGGTGATATGCCAAATAATCTTGTCAGGCCAAGCGATGAAATAACTGGGTTGCCGAAGAACCTGGAGCAGGCCGTCAAGTCTGCTATTGATAACAGTCCTGTATTGAAAGCCGCTGAGGCAGAAGTTGATTCTGCAATCAGCCAGCGGACCAGCAGCCGCAAAGGTTACTACCCGAAACTGGATCTCGTATTCGAGCAGAGCCGTAATGAGAATGTCGACGGCGTGGAAGAGGTAGAAAAAGATTACTCTATTATGCTCAAGATGAAATACAACCTGTTCAATGGGGGTTACGACAAGTCACGTAGCAAAGAAGCCGTATACAGGCTTAATCAAACACGAAACGAGCAGGAGAGTTCACGCAGACAGGTTATTGAAAATATGAGGCTGGCATGGAACTCCTATGCATCTGTTATTGAGCAGATCCCTTACCTGGAAAAGCATGTCGATTCAAGCACACGCACCCGTCGTGCTTATGAGAAACAGTTTGGTATCGGTCAGCGCACCCTGCTTGATTTGCTCGACAGTGAAAATGAACTGTACCAGGCAAAAAGAGCGATGATCATGGCAGATTATGAAAAGCAGCTTAGTAGCTATCGGGTGCTTGCCGCAATGGGTCAGTTTATCGATCAGTTGGAGCCCGCCGTAGCACGGCCTGCAGGAAGCAAACAGGGGGGCAATTCGTGAATATGACAAAATCCCGCTATGGGCTTGTGATGCTACTTGCGGGTATTGGCATACAAAACGTTTCTGCCCAGGATGAAATAGAAACAGATATAGTCAAACAGGCCCCGTCCGTATCAGACAGGCAAAAAGTCGTCATTTTGAAAAAACGGACCAAGGAAGAGGACGTGAAGGGACTGAAGGCCGGCGATTTCACTTATTATCCTTCTGTTTCGCTGGTCGAGTATTACGATGACAACATTTACGCGACCGAAAATAATACCCGTGACGATTTCGTGACAGTCATAGTCCCCTCGATCAACATCGAGTCAAACTGGAAAGAAGATTCGCTCAAAGCGAGTGCAGGCGCTCAGCTGTCACGGTATGCGGATTTTTCAACAGAAAATGCCAATGATTACTGGCTGGATCTCTCCGGGAGACTGGACATTGACAGGGGAAAGAATCTGTTTGGTGCTATCGGCTATGAAAGAGAGCATGAAGATCGCGCATCACCAGAGTCTACATTCGGTGAAGAGCCAACGCGATATGATCTTTACAGCGGTAATGCGGGTTATGTAGGCTGGAGTGGTAATCACCAGATCAAGGTTGCCTATACCCTGAGTCAGTATGATTTCATGGATGTACCAGGTTCAGGTGGGGTGATTTTCAACGATGATCGTGACAGGAATGTTCACGGGTTAGGTTTTCGCTATATGTATCATTATAGTGATGCAGTTTATCCCTATATTCAGGTTTTGACTGACAAACGTGATTACAAACTGGTGCCTGATTATGCGGGGTATGAACGCGATTCAGATGGTTTGCGTGCAAATATCGGTTTACATATTCGACGCAAAAATACGGCCAGCAAGATTTTTGTTGGAAAAATCGACCGAGACTATTCCGACAGCCGGTTTGAAGATCCGTCTGAGACGGATTACGGTTTGAAACACACCTGGC
>JASFNY010000218.1:0-4306 GCA_050116795.1 Thiohalophilus sp. | reverse complement strand
AGGCCAGGCAGGCACGGGTCTTGTTGACTACGCGGTGCATGTCACGGGGTTCCAGGTCGACCTTGGCCAGCACCGACATGGTGTCGGCGGTCCCGGCCGGTGAAGTGATGGCGCGGCTCGAGGTTTTGGGCATCAGCAGACCGTGGGCGGCGACGATCGGCACGATCAGCATGGTGGTCCGGTTGCCCGGAAGACCGCCGATACAATGCTTGTCGGCCACCAGCGGGGCATCCCAGCGCATGCGCTCGCCTTCTTCGGCCATGGCCCGGGTCAGGTATAGCGTCTCTTCGCGGTCCAGCCCCGACTGGGTGCAGGCGACCAGGAACGCGGCCATTTCCATCTTGGAGTAGCGGTGATCGGTAATATCGCGGGTGATCTGGCGGTAATCCTCCAGGAACAGGCGTTCGCCCTGGATTTTGCGCCGTACCATATCCATCGATTCGACGGGTTCGGCGTGGGCCACGCGGGCCTGGTGCCCCGGTTCCATGTCCAGCTGGGCAAAGGCCTGTTCGGCCAGCCCCAGTTCTTCGGTCCCGACAATGGACTCGTCATCGACCACGTTCAGCACGGCATAAATACGCTTGCCATTGGCCATGATTACGATTTTGCTCAGGGCCTGGAAGCCTTCAGCGCGATACAGCTCGCAGTTGCGATGCAGGTAGGCGACGTTTTCGTGATAGGTATCGATGGCAACACGGCGCAGTTTCAGCATCGCCTTGTCATCATTAATGTCCGAATCGTCTGCCTGAGTCATGCCTTAACCCCGGGAAAACCGGGATTGTGGCACATTCACCGGGTAATCCCAAATAAGGCTAAATGGGGCCAAATGAGATCAGGAAACGTTGAATTGAAATAATTTTGTCCCCATTTTTACTTCGGGCAGGTGTGCCCTGTACAAACCGGCTATATAATAGCCGTAACATGCCCCGTTAACCCGGTTGTGTACGAGGAACCTCAGAATGCCAATTTATGAGTACCAGTGTGAAGAGTGCGGTCACCAGCTGGAAGCCATCCAGAAGATGAGCGATGAACCGTTGACCGACTGTCCCGCCTGCGGCAAGCCTGCCCTCAAGAAGCTGATTTCCGCCTCCGGATTCAGACTCAAGGGTGGCGGCTGGTACGAGACCGATTTCAAGTCCGGCAATCGCAAGAACCTGGCCGGCGAGAGCGGCAAAAGCAGCGGTAGCGATAGCAAGAAATCCGCCTGAAACCCGCTGAATGCGCGCAACCGGGGCGATTCCCCGGTTGCACAGATCCCCGCCAATCCGTAAGATTCCCGCCTTGTCCAAAGCACAGGCCCCTAATTCTCATGCGTAGCCATTACTGCGGCGAGATCAATGAATCTCACATCGATCAACAGGTCACTGTTTGCGGCTGGGTTCACCGGCGTCGCGATCACGGTGGCGTGATCTTCATCGATCTGCGCGATCGGGAAGGGCTGCTGCAGGTGGTTTACGATCCGGACAAACCTGACTCATTCATGCTCGCCGAGAAGGTCCGCAGCGAGTTTGTGCTGAAAGTGACCGGCCGTGTGCGCCGTCGTCCGGAAGGGACCGAAAATTCAAACATGCCGACCGGCCAGATCGAGGTGCTGGGTCTGGAGCTGGAGATTCTGAATCGTTCCGAAACCCCGCCGTTTCAGCTCGATGACGAAGACGTGTCCGAAGAACACCGACTGCGCTACCGGTATATCGATTTGCGTCGTCCCGAGATGCTCGAGCGCATGAAACTGCGCTCAAAGATTTCCACCGAGTTTCGCAACTACCTGAATGAAAACGGTTTTCTCGAGATCGAGACGCCGATGCTGACCAAGGCCACACCGGAAGGCGCGCGCGACTACCTGGTTCCGAGCCGGACCCACGACGGGTCATTTTTCGCCCTGCCGCAGTCACCGCAGCTGTTCAAGCAGTTGTTGATGGTGGCGGGCATGGATCGTTATTACCAGATCGTACGCTGTTTTCGTGACGAGGACCTGCGTGCCGATCGCCAGCCCGAGTTTACCCAGTTGGACATCGAGACCTCCTTCCTGGATGAGGAGACCATCATGCGAATGATGGAGGGTATGTTGCGCCACGTGTTTGCCCAGGTCCTGGAAATTCCGCTGCACGATCCCTTCCCGCGTATGACCTATGCCGAGGCGATGCGCCGCTTTGGTTCCGATAAACCTGATCTGCGTATTCCCCTGGAACTGGTGGATGTGGCGGATGTGATGCAGGACGTCGAATTCAAGGTATTCAGTGGTCCGGCCAACGATCCGGCTGGTCGGGTCGCCGCTCTGCGGGTGCCGGGCGGATCGGCGCTGACTCGCAAGGAGATCGACGATTACACCGATTTTGTTGGGATCTACGGGGCACGGGGTCTGGCCTATATTAAGGTCAACGACATCAGTCAGGGGCGCGATGGCCTGCAGTCACCCATCCTCAAGTTCCTGCCTGACGAAGCTATGGAGGCGATTCTGGAGCGCACCAGCGCGGAGAACGGGGATCTGATCTTTTTCGGTGCCGACAAGGCCACCGTTGTCAACGAGGCCCTTGGTGCCCTGCGAGTCAAGCTCGGGCATGAAAAGGGCTTCCTGGAACATGGCTGGCAGCCGCTGTGGGTGGTGGATTTTCCGATGTTCGAGTGGGACGAAGGGACGCAGCGCTGGTATTCGCTGCATCATCCTTTCACCTCGCCCAAGGAGACCGATCTCGACAAACTGGAATCGGATCCGGGCAACTGCTACTCAAGGGCTTATGACATGGTACTCAACGGCACCGAGATTGGCGGTGGTTCTATGCGTATCTACCGCGAAGAGGTTCAAAGAACGGTGTTCAAGGCACTGGGTATCGACGAAAGCGAAGCCCAGGAGAAGTTCGGTTTCCTGCTGGATGCACTGCATTATGGTTGCCCGCCGCATGGCGGTATGGCGTTCGGTCTGGATCGGCTGGTGATGTTGATGGTCGGTGCCCAGTCGATTCGCGATGTGATGGCCTTTCCCAAAACCCAGACGGCCAGTTGTCTGCTGACCCAGGCACCCTCACCGGTGGGTGAAACCCAGCTGCGCGAACTGCACATCAAATTGCGGAATCCCCCGGCCAAGGAAAAGTCGACCGGTTAATTCTTGGCCATTCGAAAAATCTGACAGAGCCCACAGTTGTATAATTGAACCTTTATTAATAGGAGGGCTCATGTCATTCTCTAACCTGCCGATATTACAGAAATATGGCAGAACCCGTAGGCCCCAGCGTGCCACGGGCAGGGCATAGACAGATAATCACAAGCCCGCATAGGGAGCGAGAGTGAAGCAGATATCCTACTGGCGAACCGACTGGTTTCTCGGCCTCGTTGTGGCTGGGGTATTTCTGCTTGCCGCTATCACTGATATCACTCGTCCGCTGGAAAATCTCGGTTATGATCTTGGTGCGCGCTTCGCATCCAGCCAGCCACCCAGCCGCAATGTGGTCGTTGTGGCCATCGACGAGTCGGCGATCGACCAGCGTGGTACCTGGCCCTGGCCGCGGGATGTCCTGGCCCGGGCCACCCGCAAGATCGCTGCCCTCAGCCCCTCTGTCATCGGTTTTACCCTGCAACTTGACGGTGAGCAACACGCCATCGGTCTTGAATATGTCCAGGAACTGAAGCAGGCATTGCAGCAACGTGGCGCGAGCCGCAGCCTGCAGAACCTGGCCAATCAGGCCGAGGCAAGCATGCAGACCGATCAGGAATTTGCCAACACGCTGCGTTATTCAGGCAGGGTGGTACTTGCTATACCGTATGTTTCCAACGGTGCGAAACAAAATGGCAAGGAGCTGGCAGCCTATCTGGATAAATACCAGCTGGATGATGTTGCAGGTGCTCCTGACGGCAATAAATGGTATCAGCGGTTTTTGCCTGAGCCGGTGCCGACGGTCAACCGTATCTTCCCGCCTATCGAAGCGCTTGCCGAGTACGCCGGCGGTGCCGGTTTGATTAACCTGGGTAACGTCGGACAAACGACGCTGCGTGCAGAACCGCTGGTGTTTCGTTATGGCAAAAATTACCTGCCATCCTTTTCACTGATGATCGCCGCACGCACCCTTCATCTGAGTACTTCGCAGATTAATGTAGATCTTAACCGGGGTGTGGAACTGGCCGACAGACGTATCGCCAGTGACAAAAAACTCAGAATTTATCCTCGCTTCTATCGTGGCAAGCAAGATAACCCGCCATTTCGCGTGATATCCATTCATGATGTTCTGAACAATAATGTCGATCGTGAAGCAATTCGTGGAAAAACTGTGTTGATTGGTTTGACCGCCCCGCAATATACACGACTGATGCACAC
>JASFNY010000217.1:0-4306 GCA_050116795.1 Thiohalophilus sp. | reverse complement strand
CCGCCTCCAAATAATCCAGCGCCAGGATCCGCTGGGCCATCTCCGGTCGGCTCAGGTAACGCATCAGGGTGAATACCAGGTAACTTTCGAGATCCGGTTCGAGGGTGACGCCGGCGACCTGCTCTGCATCACTGACCAGACTGTGCCATTGAGAAAGCTGCGTGCTATCGCTGTCTATCACAACCTGCCTCCTGATGTGATATTCACCTGAATGAATCATCGGCCATTTTGGCCGCCAACTTGATACCATCAGTACATCCAGCTTATCCCGACAATCGCACTTTGGCAAAAAAGCCGGAACCCGTGGTTATCAGCGGCAGACGGCACGGCTATAATGTGCGCTCTTTCGCCGTGACCATCTATTAATAAGGTATCAGTTTGAGCAAATCGCGCCATACCGCGGGAGCCCGCACCTTCCAGGACCTGATTTTCGCCCTGCAACAATACTGGGCTGAACAGGGCTGCATCGTTCTGCAACCCTACGACATGGAAGTCGGGGCAGGGACGTTTCACACCGCCACCTTTATTCGCGCCATCGGTCCGGAACCCTGGGCTGCAGCCTATGTACAGCCATCGCGTCGGCCTACCGATGGTCGCTATGGTGAAAATCCAAACCGCCTGCAGCACTATTACCAGTTCCAGGTTGTGATCAAACCCTCACCACTGGATATTCAGGAGCTGTATCTCGGATCGCTGAAAATGCTCGGCCTCGATCCACTGGTGCACGATATCCGTTTCGTGGAAGACAACTGGGAATCACCCACGCTTGGCGCATGGGGACTGGGCTGGGAAGTGTGGCTCAACGGTATGGAGGTCAGTCAGTTTACCTACTTCCAGCAGGTCGGCGGCCTGGATTGCAAACCGGTCACCGGTGAGATCACCTACGGCCTGGAACGTATCGCGATGTACCTGCAGGGTGTTGAAAGCGTGTTTGATCTTGTCTGGACCGATGGGCCGCGCGGCAAGGTTACCTATGGTGACGTCTTTCATCAGAACGAAGTCGAACAATCAGCCTATAACTTTGAACATGCTGACGTGGAGGATCTGTTTCACCAGTTCGATCAGTGCGAGAAGATGAGCCAGCAACTGATTGAAGCGCAGCTTCCGTTACCGGCCTATGAGCAGGTGCTCAAGGCCTCGCACAGCTTCAACCTGTTGGATGCACGTCATGCGATTTCGGTCACTGAACGCCAGCGTTATATTCTGCGTGTTCGTAACCTGGCCCGTGCCGTGGCCGAAGCCTATTACGCCGCACGCGAGTCGCTCGGCTTTCCGATGTGTCTGGAGAGTGAAAAATGAGCCAGGCGGATCTGTTAATCGAAATCGGTACCGAAGAACTGCCACCCAAGGCACTGCTCACCCTGTCCAGGGCTTTCGAAAAAGGTATTAGCGAAGGTCTGCAACAGGCGGATCTCGCTTACGAAGGAATCAAAGCCTTTGCTTCACCGCGTCGACTGGCGGTATTGATCACTGCTCTGGCCGATAAACAACCGGATAAAGACGTGGAGCGTCGTGGGCCTGCCGTCAACGCGGCCTTTGGCGACGACGGCTGTCCGACCAAGGCCGCCCAGGGCTTTGCCGGTTCCTGTGGAGTCAGCGTGGAAGAACTGGAAACCCTGGAGACCGACAAGGGCAGCTGGCTGGTCTTTCGTCAGAAACAGAGCGGTCAACCGACAGCGGAACTGATTCCCGATATTGTTCGCGCCTCGCTCGACAAATTACCGATCCCCAAGCGTATGCGCTGGGGTGATCTGGATGCCTGGTTCGTACGTCCGGTGCACTGGGTCGTATTGTTATTCGGTGACAAAGTAATCGAAGCCGAGATACTCAGCGTGCAGAGTGGTCGCGAAACTCGCGGCCACCGGTTCCATCATCCCGATACTATATATATACCCGCACCCGGCGAGTACGAAGTGCTGCTGGAGAGCGAAGGCAAGGTGATTGCTGACTTCGATCGGCGTCGCACCGCCGTGCGTGGCCAGATAGAGCAGGCCGCCAGCCAGCACAAGGCCATGGCGGTCATTGATGAAGCCTTGCTGGACGAAGTCACCGCGATGGTTGAATGGCCCGTGGCCGTTACCGGCCAGTTCGACAAACGCTTTCTCGACGTGCCCCAGGAAGCATTGATCTCGACCATGAAGTCTAACCAGAAATATTTCCACCTGGTAGACAAACAACAACAGTTGTTACCGTACTTCATTACCATCAGCAACATTGAAAGCAAGCAGCCCGAGCAAGTGCAGAAAGGCAATGAACGTGTGATACGTCCACGCTTTGCCGATGCCGAATTTTTCTGGACCCAGGACAAGCAGACCTCGCTTGCCAAACGACTCGAATCACTCAAAACGGTCGTGTTTCAGCAAAAACTGGGCACGTTGTACGACAAGACGCTACGCATCGAAAAACTGGCGTCGTTTATTGCCGATCAGTTACAGGACAACAAGCAGCTGGCGATCCGGGCAGCCCAGTTATGTAAATGCGATCTCATGACCGAAATGGTCGGCGAGTTCCCCGAATTGCAGGGCATTATGGGCCGTTACTATGCCCAGCACGATGGCGAGGAACCGCAAGTCGCCAACGCCCTGGATTACTATTACAAACCGCGTTTTGCCGGCGATGATTTACCTGATGATGTAATCAGCCAGTCGGTTGCTCTCGCGGATCGCCTGGACACCCTGACCGGTATCTTTGCTATCGGCCAGGTGCCCACCGGCGATAAAGATCCTTTCGCCCTGCGCCGTGCCGCACTGGGTGTGTTACGCATTCTGATTGAACAACAACTGGACCTGGACCTGCATTCCTTGCTGGATAAAGCTGCCAGCGGTTTTGATAAAAAACTCAAAGCAGCCGATGCTGTGGAACCGCTGATTGAATTTATTCTCGATCGACTCAAAGCCTATTATCACGATCAGGGTATTCGTGCTGACGTACTTGATGCGGTTACTGCCAACCGACCTACGCGACCTCTCGACATTGAACAACGCCTCAAGGCCGTTGATCATTTTCGTCAACTGGATGCCGCGGAAAGCCTGGCCGCCGCCAACAAACGCATTGGCAACATTCTGAAAAAGATCGAAGGTAAACTGCCGCAGAAAATTGAAACCAAGTTGTTGCAGGATCCTGCCGAACAACAACTGCATGATCGCCTGACCGGGTTACAGCAAAAGGTCAACGAACAGGTCGAGCAGGCCAACTATCAACAGGCCCTGAGTCAACTGGCCGAACTGCGTGAGCCGGTGGACAAGTTTTTTGATGACGTCATGGTAATGGCCGACGATAAGAAACTGCGCGATAACCGGGTTGCCCTGTTGAACAACCTGCACCAACTGTTCCTGCAAATCGCAGACATTTCCCGTCTGCAAGGATAGAGCCATGAATCGTGATTCCTATAAATATATGCTGCAAACCGTGCAGGCCTTTCACGACAAGCATGATTTCAAAAACACCGGCGGCGAAGACATGCCGTATCGCATCGCGCTGATGGCAGAGGAACTCGGTGAAATCTCAGCCTGTGTTACCAAGGGTAAGGACAAGGATCAACTGGCGGAAGAGGTCGCCGATCTGTTGATCCTGATCATGGGGACCGCCATCTCTGCCGAGTTTGATCTCAACGCGGCTTTCTGGTCGAAGATGGACAAAATCATGCAGCGTGACGCCAAGATGGTAAACGGCCGCATTCGCGTCTCTGAGTTCAAAGACTGAATTCAATCGTATTCGGCGACGAGTCTGTCTTTATATGAAAATGATAATTCTCGATCGTGACGGCGTGATTAACTATGACTCGGACGATTATATAAAAAGTGTCGACGAGTTCACGCCGATACCTGGAAGCCTGGAGGCCATAGCCAGACTGAACCGCGCCGGATACCACGTATACGTCGCCACCAACCAGTCGGGTATTGCGCGCGGCTATTATGACGAACATACCCTGCAACAAATGCACGACAAGCTGACAGCATTGCTGGAACAGCATGGCGGCCACGTTGATGGAATCTTCTATTGTCCCCATGGCCCCGATGATCAGTGTGATTGCCGAAAACCGCTTCCCGGTTTGTTGCATCGAATCGCACACGTTACCGGTCAATCATTAACCGGTGTACCGGTTGTCGGTGATTCATTACGTGATCTGCAATCGGCCCGCGAGGTCGGTGCCAATCCGTACCTGGTAAAAACCGGCAAAGGACAGCGGACCCTGGACAAGGGCGAGGGCCTTGAAGGAGTACCGGTGTATGAAGATCTCGCCCACTGTGTCGACGCGCTGCTGGCCGACGAGGAACATATGTAATGATTTTTCTCCGTTCCATCA
>JASFNY010000216.1:0-4308 GCA_050116795.1 Thiohalophilus sp. | reverse complement strand
CCAGAACATCAAGGTCAAACCTCAGACCGGCAAGTTGATTTTATTTCCACCTTTCTGGACTCATGAACACCGTGCCTGCGTACTTGATGAAGGCATCAAATACATTGCCACCACCTGGGTGGTGTTCGCCTGACGTATCACAGCCAGCATGCAGATAGTCAGGCCGCAGACACCGGCGCAGTTCAACGCATATTATGACCTGCGCTGGCGTATTCTGCGTGCGCCATGGCATCAACCACGTGGTAGCGAACAGGACGAGCTTGAGGCTGCTGCCACTCACCGCATGATTGTCGATGACAGCGGCAAGGTGATAGCAGCAGGCCGGCTTCATGTTGTGAAGGACCAACTCGGCCAGTTACGCTATATGGCTGTTGATGAAGATTATCGTAAACTGGGGCTCGGTAAGAAACTGCTGGAAGTACTGGAACAGGTCGCGCAACAACAGGGGCTGAAGGAACTGATGCTGCACGCCCGGGAACCGGTGGTCGGTTTTTACCGCCATCACGGATACCGGTTAATCGGCCAAAGCCATACCCTGTTTGGCGAAATCATTCATTACGAAATGCGCAAGCGGTTGTCTGACGATGGGTAAGTGTCCGCACTAGCGCGGCAACTTTTTCGGTACCTGCACCGGGCGTTCCGCCCATTCCTCAAACCGGGCATTAATGCGATCGAAATTTTCCGCCCACCATGACGCATTGCTTTGCATTGCTGTTTTCATGTTGGCGGACGCTGTCGGCAAGTGGTTACGGAATTCCGGATCGATCTTGATCAGCGCAGAGTAGCGTACCGGACCATAGGGAATGTGCCGTGACTGCTCTGCAAGCTGCTGGCTGGCGGTAGCAAAACGGATGAAACGTTCCGCCCCCTCTTTGTTGCGACTGTGACGGGTAATACCCAGCAAATCAAAGGTCCAGATTTGATGATCCCAGATAATCCGTAGCCCGGGGCTGCGTTGGGCCATGGCATCATAGATACGTCCGTTATAGGCCGTTGTCATGACAACCTGGCCGGTCTCGAGCAGACGAGGTGCCTGCGCACCGGCCGTCCACCAAACGATATTTGGTTTGAGTCGGTCAAGCACGTTGAACGCCCGTTGCAAACCCTTCTCGGTCTCCAGTTCCGAATAGACTCTTTCGGGCGACACACCATCACTGATCAACGCCCATTCCAGATTGGACTTGGGGGTGCGCCGCATGCCGCGTGGGCCCGGAAATTTATTTGTATCAAAAAAATCCTTCATGCTGGCCGGCACCGATTTGCCGTCATAGTGTTGCCGGTCATAGGCGAGAATGGTCGACCAGACCACGGTACCTACGGCACACTTTTGCAATGCACCGGGCAGGAAGTCTTCCTGGATCGGTTTTGAGGCGTTGGCATTCTGCAAAATTCCCGGTTCAAGCGGTTCCAGTAATCCCTGCTCGCAGGCACGGATGGCATCCGCCGGTTCCAGATCGACAACATCCCATTTGACGTTCAATGAATCCACTTGATTTCGAATATCTTCCAGTCCACCGTTGTAATCGATGACATTGACGCGCGTGTTGTAACGCGCCTCATAGGGATATACAACCGCCAGCATCTGGCTACGGGTATAGGCGCCACCCCAGCTGACGAAGGTCAATGGTTCCTGAGTTGATGCCTGTGCGGCGGTTACACACAACAGGCCGAAACCGCCGACGTATTTGGCAATGTTAAGCAAACGAGAATGCATTACCAGTAAATACCGAAGTTGATGTTAAACCGTGTTTCCCAATCATCATTGCCACCACCCGCCAGTGAGCCGCCGTCCAGATATGGCATGTTTTTACCGCGAATGAAATCAACATAAGTATAGGTCGGGCCGGCATTTATCAGGCAACCCGTCGTATTGATATAGGAATCATTAAAACCGGCAATATCCTTGTCCAGCATACTAAAATCATTGTAACAGGTTAGCAGTTTTATACCGGGCCAGTTAATAGGCAGGTTGTAGGCCACGTTGGCCACATAAACATCTCCGCGCGAGGCAATATCATAACTGTCCAGGAAAGCCCCAACCGTCACTGTGTCCCCGGAGATTCCTGCCGGATTTTGTGGGTTGTAGGCATATCGCGCCATCTCCAACTGAAAATTCCAGCGTCCGCAATTCGTATTCAGGTGCGTGGCCACCGCCCACTGATCACCGTCTTCCGCGGTAACAGTATTATACAATTGCCCCGCCTGACCTGAGATGCCGACTTCATGAGAACAATTTGTATCCCGCCCAAATGTGTAGGCTAATCGGGCGTTGATTGTATTGGTTTCCTGGTTTGCTGATCCAAAAGTACTGCTATCGGTCGGATCGTAGGTGTTGACCGGATCATAGGAATAACGCTCCAGATCACTGGCGCTACCCAGCTCTTCATTTTTATAAAATGCCAGCTGTGTATCCCAGGCGCCATTGGTGTATTTGTACTTGATTCCGGAATCATAATCATCCGCGAGTCCCAGGTAGTAAGGCACACCGAACCAGAAGTTATGCGCCGCATATGGCAAAAGACCGAACGGCACCTGTTGTATACCACCCTGGATTTCACTGTTTTCAGAAAGACGATAGCCTACATAACCATGATGAATGGTATCCATGTACCGGTAAAAACGGTATTCGGCAGATAGAACCAGTTTTCCGAACTCCCCATCTGCGTTAATGCGAAATATATCGAGCCCGGTATCACCGTATCGGTTCTTCTGATCTTGATCATAACTGCCAACAAAATAATTATAACGTAAGGCGCCACCGAACTTGACGGGTCGTTCAGCTTGCTCTTCAGCAGAATTTTGTGCGGTCCTGGCCTGTTGATCGGCTACCCCCGGTTCATCGTTAAGACGTCGCTCCAGATCATCGATGCGTTTCTTGAGCATATCGATTTCATTCTGGGTCTCTGTCTGGGCCTGCAGCGGCGTAATTACCGCTAGCATCATGACAATCACTGCCAGTCTGCCGGGAAAGAGTTTAAAGAGGGATGTTGCCATACCTTGGATTGTATTACGTGTTTTTATTGACCTGACTCGGTATCTGAAACTATAGGAGTAATTTTTACCGGACGCCACCTTGAATGGAATTCGGTTGAATGTCGAATTGCGGAACCGGGAAGATGAATTGAGCAGGATTGGAGTATTAACCAGGCAATAGTCTGAAGTGGCCTACATGAAATGGGTTTCAGTCAGTTCTCCGGTGGTATCGATCACTATCGTCTCGATGTGGGGTGCTTTGCTGAGAATATAGGCAGCCATCATTACGGCAATGTTTCTGTTTTCTGTCTCCAGAGCGGTCAACAATTTGTCAGCAGCAATCTGACAGCGTTGTTCAGGATCGGGGTTCTCCAGCCAATCGCGACCCATTTGCCAGCCCTTGTCCATGTCGGCATCCATCTTGTCGAAGATCGGCTTGGCTTCATTTAGCATGTTATCCGGGACTTCGAGCGGAAAGCTCTGTCCGTCCGCCATTACATTCAATATCATTTGCTGCTCCTGGTTTACCAGCCGTACTATCTGGTATGAATTTGATAGTATTGTAGCGAATCCCCTGTACAGAGACACCACGTAATGCTTGTGACAATTCCGGACGTTCTGGATCAGCAACGGCTCGACTATATACGCTCCGTACTCGACGGCGCGCAATTCGTTGACGGCAAACTCTCGGCCGGTATGGCAGCCAGACGTGTGAAAAAGAATGAAGAGCTGTCCGCCGATGCACAGCAGATTGAACAGCTCAACAACCTGGTGATGGGTAACCTTGTCAAACACACCCTTTACCAGGCGGCAGCATTGCCCTCAAAGATTGCTGCGCCCTATTACGCCCGTTACCAACCGGGAATGACCTATGGTGACCATGTTGATGATCCCATCATGGGCCCGTCCCAGGCTCGATATCGTTCTGATATCTCCACCACGGTGTTTCTCAATTCCCCTGAAGATTACGACGGCGGTGAACTGATTATTCGCACCAGCTTCGGTAGCCAATCGATCAAGCTGCCGGCCGGCCATGCTGTGGTTTACCCCTCGTCCAGCCTGCACCATGTTGCTGAAATCACCCGTGGCACACGGCTGGTGGCGGTAACCTGGGCCCAGAGTATGATTCGGGACCCGGCACAGCGTGAATTGCTGTTCGGACTCAACCAGGCCCGCGAGAGCCTGCTGCAACAACGCCCGGATGACGAAGAGACAAGACAGGTGGATATTGCTTACGCCAACCTGTTTCGCATGTGGGCCGAAATTTAGCCGAGTTTATAGATAAGAAAATACATAAAAAACGGGGCCTAAGGCCCCGTTTTTAAAGCAGTTTTA
>JASFNY010000215.1:0-4309 GCA_050116795.1 Thiohalophilus sp. | reverse complement strand
TCAACCGTCACTAACCTGCCCGCCCCGTTTTTATCCTGCGACACATCATATTCATCCGGGCCGGGAGCGGATAGATTCCGGCGCTGTTACTACTCGAGTCAGGCCAGGTTGCTATACTGCAGATAACAGTCTGGAGCAACCTAATGTCACACGACGAGCAGCCTGATCACGAGACACTGGATGAAAATGTCGTTTTTCATGTACATGGTGTCACCAAAATTTACCAGATGGGAGAGGTCCAGGTACATGCCCTGCGTGGTGTGGATCTGGATCTTTATCGTGGCGAATTTACTGTACTACTCGGTGCGTCGGGCAGTGGTAAATCCACCCTGCTGAATATCCTCGGAGGGCTGGATACACCGACCGGTGGGCATGTAATGTATGGAAAGCGTAACCTTACCAGGGCCAGTGAAAAAGAACTCACTGAATATCGTCGTTATCATGTCGGTTTCGTCTTCCAGTTCTACAACCTGATTCCCAGCCTGACGGCCCGGGAAAACGTTGCTGTGGTGACAGAGATAGCCAGAGCGCCAATGAAGCCGGAAGAGGCGCTTGAACTCGTCGGTCTGGCCGAGCGTCTGGATCATTTTCCGGCACAACTTTCCGGCGGAGAACAGCAGCGCGTGGCCATTGCCCGGGCAATTGCTAAAAATCCTGAGGTACTGTTATGTGATGAACCAACAGGCGCCCTGGATTCAAAAACCGGTATTGTCGTACTGGAGGCCCTGCAACGTGTTAACACGGAACTGGGTACGACCACAGCCGTGATTACCCATAATGCCGGTATCGCGCAGATGGCCGATCGGGTGATTCACCTTAGCGACGGTCGAATCAGCGAAGTTCACGTCAATCAAACAAAACTCTCACCTCGAGAATTAAGCTGGTAATACTGCATGTACGCCATCGATAAAAAACTCTGGCGCGAGTTGTGGAACATGCGGATGCAAGCACTGGCAATCGCAATGGTGATTGTCGGTGGTGTAGGCATCTTCATCATGTCGTTGAGCACCCTCCAATCCCTGTTCGAGACCCGTGAAACATATTACCGGGAGCATCATTTTGCCGATGTCTTTGCCTCGCTCAAGCGTGCCCCGCTGTCACTGGCGAGGCAAATTGAAGAAATACCCGGAGTTGATAAAGTTGAAACCCGCGTGGTGGCGTACGTGAGCCTTGATGTGCCCTATTATGACGACCCCGTGAGTGCGCACCTTGTTTCATTACCGGATAACAGTCGTGGGTTGTTAAATCAGGTTTATGTACGCAATGGTCGGATGATCGAGCCCGGACGTGACGACGAAGTTTTAGTCAGCGAAAAATTCGCGCAGGCTCATAGTCTGCGATCCGGGGACAAAATTAGCGCCACAATCAATGGGCGCAGACAGACGCTGAATGTCATCGGCGTTGCCCTTTCTCCGGAATACATATACCAGATCGCCCCTGGAGCCATATTCCCTGACAATCATCGTTACGGTGTATTGTGGATGTCGCGCAAACCACTGGCGACAGCCTATGACATGGATGGTGCGTTCAACAACGTGACCCTCACCTTGATCAAGGGCGCCAATGAACAGGATGTTATCGATCGTCTCGATACCTTATTAGAACCTTATGGTGGAACCGGAGCCTATTCGCGCGAGGACCAGCACTCCAACCGCTTTATGACCGAAGAGCTAAAGCAGCAACGGACCATCGCCACGGTGTTTCCCATAATATTTTTTGGCGTAGCCGCCTTTCTTCTTAATGTGGTTATAAGTCGGCTGATAAGCCTGGAACGAGAACAAATCGCCGCCCTCAAGGCATTTGGCTACAGCAATTTTGCAGTCGGATTACATTACATCAAACTGGTGTTATTGATTGTCGGAGTCGGCATTATCGGCGGGATATTTGCCGGCATCTGGATGGGTAAAGCATTGAGTAATAATTACATGGAATTCTTCAGCCTGCCCTTTATGATCTATGTACTCAAGCCGCAAGTTGTCATTGCAGCAGCTTCTATCAGCATCCTGGTTGCCGTACTGGGCACCTTGCATGCCGTACGAAATGCCGCCAGACTGCCGCCGGCGCAGGCAATGCGCCCTGAACAACCGGCCATATATAAAGCGACAATTATCGAGCGGCTGGGCCTGCAACGCTGGTTCTCCCAGCCAACTCGAATGATATTAAGGCATATAGAACGGCGACCATTCAAATCCCTGCTCACGACACTGGGGATTGCCATGGCCTGCGGTGTTATGCTGGTGACAGGGTTTCAGGAAGGCTCAATTGATGAAATGGTTAAGGTACAGTATGGCATGAGTCAACGTGAGGACCTGCTGATCACCTATACTGAACCGACCTCCGCGCGATCACTCTACTCACTGAATAGCCTGCAAGGTGTCGAATACGTGGAAGGGGTTCGTGATGTTCCTGCGCTGTTAAAGTACCAGCATCGATCTTATCGCACCGCGATGCAAGGAATACCTCCTGATAGCAAGTTGCTACGCCTTCTGGATAACGAACTGAATGTCATCGATCTTCCGCAAGATGGTGTAGTGCTCACGGACTACCTTGCCAAACTACTTCATATCAAACCTGGAGACTTCCTCACAGTCGAAGTCCTGGAAGGTGATCGGCCTGTTTTGCAGGTGCCAGTCATAGGCACAGCCAAGCAGGATCTCGGCATGAATGCCTACATGCAACTCTCACCATTAAACAGGCTCTTGAAAGAAGGTAAAGTCATAACCAGCGCAAGGCTGAAAGTCGATCACCAGAATATTAATAACATTTATTCTGATCTCAAGGAAATGCCGCGCGTTGCCGGCGTTATCGAACAACAGTCTGCCATCGATGCATTTTATGACAATGTTGCCAAGATGATATTGTTCTACAACTTTATCACTACCCTGCTGGGAGGCAGCATCGCCTTTGGTGTGGTTTATAACAGTATGCGCATTGCCCTGTCAGAAAGAAACCGCGAACTGGCAAGCCTGCGGGTACTTGGCTTCGAGCGCGGCGAGGTCGCATATATTTTACTGGGTGAACTGGCATTGCTTACCCTGGTCGCGATTCCAATCGGATTCGTTATCGGTTACGGGTTATGTGCTTATCTGGCATTTGCCTTTGACACCGATCTTTATCGTGTACCACTGGTAATCGCGAAAGATGTTTATGCCTTTGCTGCCGTTGTGGTCTTAGTATCCACGTTGCTTTCCGCTATCATGATCTGGCGTAACCTGGGCCAGCTGGATATGGTGGCCGTGTTGAAGACCAAGGAGTGACACATGCACCTGCGACTGGGTAAACATCCGGGAATTGTCGCGATCGCGCTGTTGGTTATCGCCCTGATGATGTGGGGATTCTGGCCACGTCCGGTGCTGGTCGAGCCCGCCACCGTCAAGCGCGCACCCATGACCGTTACGATCGAGGAAGAAGGTCGCACCCGCGTGATCGACCGTTATGTCATATCGGCACCTATCGATGGCGTGGCCTGCCGGGTACAGCTCGATGTGGGCGATTCTGTTGAAAAGGGTGAAGTATTACTGGGAATTTCACCGCTGGAGTCCCAGGTACTGGATCCCCGGTCCCGTGATCAGGCCAGGGCGCGGGTTGCCGCCGCCGAATCAGCTCTGAATGCCGCACAAGAACAGGCCCGTGCGGCGGCAGCTGCCGAGGAACTGGCCGCCACGGAACTGAAACGCTTGCGACCATTGATGGAAAAAGGGGTGATTACCCGAGAGGCATTTGACAGGGCACAGACCCAGGCCCTGACCACCGCCGCGGCCAAACGCTCAGCCGGCTTTTCTGTCGAGGTCGCCAGGTATGAGCTGCAGGCGGCACGTACCGTGCTGGAATACAGCTTCGATCCTGATCGGGAACCAGCGGAGCGGGTCCCGGTCCGTTCCCCCATCACCGGCAGGATCCTCAAGATCCCCCATGAATGCGAAGGTCCGGTGCGCACCGGCGAACCATTACTGGAAATCGGCGATCCTTCGGCGCTGGAAATCGAGGTTGATGTTCTCTCTGCCGACGCCGTCAAAATCAAACCGGGAATGAAGGTTCTGTTTGATCGCTGGGGCGGAGAAAAACCACTGGAAGGCAGGGTACGTATCGTTGAGCCGGTGGGTTTTACCAAGATATCTGCTCTGGGTGTGGAAGAGCAACGGGTCCTGGTGATTTCAGATTTCACTTCACCTGCTGAACAGTGGCGCCGGCTGGGTGATGGATACAGGGTTGAGGCTCAATTTGTCATTTGGCATGAAGCGGATGTCCTCCAGGTGCCCGCCAGCAGCCTGTTTCGCTATAACAACGGTTGGGCATTGTTCGTAATTGA
>JASFNY010000214.1:0-4329 GCA_050116795.1 Thiohalophilus sp. | reverse complement strand
CGCCGCATTACAGAGTAGGAAAATTGGCTGGGGCTGGAACAACCATACTGACAGCGACGGACTGGGCGTCGGGCCGCTGGCGATCATGCAGGTAGAACAGGGTGCTACCCCGCGGGAGCTGCGCGAGCGTCTCGAGGCCGGTCTGGCGGTGAGCGATGAACAGCGTCATGTGGGGCTGATGTTTACCGGAGAGCCGCCGAGTATCGAGGCCATGCGCCAGGCCCGCACGCTGGATGAACTGATGTAAGCATTGTCATCGCTTCGGTGCTGGGTGACAATGCCGCCACTGCCAATAAGGAATCCCTCACGCATGGCTGTAGCTGACAATCTGGTCGAAATCCGCAACCTGACGTTTCGCCGCGGGCGCAATGTCATCTTCGACGACATCGATATCGATATACGACGCGGCAGTATCACCGCCATCATGGGTCCCAGCGGTACCGGCAAGACCACCCTGTTGCGACTGATCGGTCGCCAGCTGCAACCCGAGTCGGGACAGATCACCGTCGACGGCGAGAACGTCAATCGCCTGGGGCGCGGTGCCCTGTACGAGCTGCGCAAGCGCATGGGCATGCTGTTCCAGAATGGCGCGCTGCTCACCGACATGAACGTCTACGATAACGTGGCCTTTCCGCTGCGCGAACATACCAAATTGCCGGAGCGGCTGATTCGCACCCTGGTGCTGATGAAACTGCAGGCGGTCGGCCTGCGTGGTGCGCGCGAGCTGATGCCGGCCGAGCTGTCCGGTGGTATGGCGCGGCGGGTCGCGCTGGCGCGCGCCATCGCCCTGGACCCGATGATGATCATGTACGACGAGCCGTTCACCGGCCAGGACCCGATCTCCATGGGTGTGCTGGTGCGGCTGATTCGGGATCTGAACGACGCGCTGGGCCTGACCAGCATCATCGTTTCCCACGACATCGCCGAGACCGCCGAGATTGCCGATGACATCTACCTGCTCTCCGGCGGCAAGGTGGTGGCACACGGCAGCCGCGAGGACCTGCGCAATACCGATTCCGAATGGGCCCAGCAGTTCATGCAGGGTCTGCCCGACGGGCCGGTGCCGTTCCACTACCCGGCACCCGATTATGCCGAGGAGCTGGTCGACAACCCGGCAGGAGGCCGCCGCTGATGCTTGATGTCATCCAGTCTCTCGGCCACAAGGCACTGGGCTTTTTCCAGCGCCTGGGTCGCGCGCATATTCTTCTGCTGCAGATTCTCCAGGGCCTGCACGAACTGCTGCCGCGCTTTGGCATGGTGATCCAGCAGGTCTATTCGGTCGGCGTGCTGTCGCTGATCATCATCGTGGTCTCCGGCGCCTTTGTCGGCATGGTGCTGGGGCTGCAGGGCTATAACACCCTGGTCGACTTCGGTGCCGAGGAATCGCTCGGGGTGGTGGTCTCGCTGTCGCTGGTACGCGAACTGGGTCCGGTGGTCACCGCGCTGCTGTTCGCCGGGCGGGCCGGCTCGGCGCTGACCGCCGAGATTGGCCTGATGAAGACCACCGAGCAGCTCTCCGCGATGGAGATGATGGCGGTGGATCCGATTCGCCGGGTGCTGGCGCCGCGGTTCCTGGCCGGTTTCCTGTCGATGCCGCTGCTGGCGGCCATCTTCAGCTCGGTCGGCGTGCTGGGCGGCTATTTCGTCGGCGTCGGCCTGCTCGGCGTCGATCAGGGATCCTACTGGTCGCAGATGCAGGCCAATGTGGACCTGTACGATGATATCTATAATGGTGTGATCAAGAGCCTGGTATTCGGCATCGTGGTCACCTGGATTGCCGTGTTTGAAGGTTACGACACCGTCCCGACCTCCGAGGGGGTCAGCCGGGCCACCACCCGCACGGTGGTGCACGCCTCGCTGGCGGTGCTGGGACTCGACTTTGTGCTTACCGCGCTCATGTTTGGAGATTAAGAATGATGAATTCACGTCTGGTGGAAATCTGGGTGGGCATTTTCGTGGCCGCAGGGCTGGCCGCGCTGTTCATGCTGGCGATGAAGGTCAGCAATCTCAGTACCTACAGCAACGACGAAGGCTACGAGATCGACGCCCGCTTCGAGGACATCAGCGGGCTCAAGGTCCGCTCGCCGGTGACCATGGCCGGGGTGACCATCGGCCGGGTCAACGGCATCCGCTTCGATGATCAGACCTTCCAGGCAGTGGTCACACTGCGCATCGATGACAAGTACCGCGAGGTGCTGCCCAAGGACACCTCGGCCAGCATCTACACCGCCGGCCTGCTGGGCGAGAAATACGTGGGCCTGGAGCCGGGCGGGGCGATGAAGACCCTCGGCCAGGGCGATGAGATCAAGCTGACCCAGGACTCGCTGGTGCTGGAAAAACTGATCGGCCAGTTCGTCTCCAAATTCATGGAAGACAGCGGGAACAAGTAAGTGCACACTCGCTTTCCAGGTCGGCAGGGCACACTGGCGGGGCTCCTGTGCCTGTTCGCGGCGCTGGCCAATGCGGCGCCGGCACCGGGATCGGACCCGCAACAACTGGTGATCGACACCACCGACCGCATGCTCTCGGCATTGGGTGAGCATGCCAACGAGCTCGAGCGGGAGCCGGCAAAAATTTACGACCTGGTCGGCGACATCGTGCTGCCGCACTTCGATTTCGTGCGCATGTCGGCCTGGGCCCTGGGCAAGTACTGGCGGCAGGCCGACCGGGAACAGAAGCGGCGTTTCGTGCGCGCCTTTCGCCAGATGCTGGTGCGCACCTACGCCGTGGCCCTGCTGGAGTACGATGAGCAGAAGATAGAGTACCTGCCGCTGCGCGGGGACCCGGCCAGCGGCGACGTGACGGTACGTACCCAGGTTGTCCAGAGCGGCCGGGCGCCCATCGCGATTAACTATGCCCTGTGGGAGCGGGGTGGAGACTGGCGGGTGTATGACGTCTCGGTCGACGGCATCAGCCTGGTGGCCAATTTCCGCACCAGCTTTGCCAGCGAGATCAAGGCCAACGGCCTGGAAGCGTTGATCACTCGCCTGGAACAACTCAACCAGAAAGGGGAGGCCCTGCAATGAGCGCATCCATTCATCAGCAGGACAACGACAGTTACCTGGTCAGCGGTGAGCTGAACATGCAGAGCGTGCCGGGCCTGCTGCGCGAGGTCGAGCCAATTCTTGGCCGCAGCCAGGGCGACATCTGTTTCGATCTGCAGGGCGTTTCCCGCAGTGACAGCGCCGGGCTGGCCCTGCTGGTGGAGTGGCTGCAGTTTGCCGGCCAACGCCAGCGCAAGGTGACTTTTCGCAACCTGCCGCGGCAGTTGCGCGACATCGCCCGGGTCAGCGGCCTGGAGGATCTGTTACCCCTCACCTGACCGGGATTTTCACCGGAACCGGGACGGGTTCCGGGTTTTCCCTGTGCGCCGGGCGGCGGAGCCGCTACAATAGGCGGCCTCATACACAGCACGATGCGAGTTGCAATCATGAGCCCGGACGAAGTAAAACAACTGATTGAAGCCGGCCTGCCCGGCTGCGAAGCCACCGTGACTGGCGATGGCAGTCATTTCGACGCCACCGTGGTCAGCCCGGACTTCGAAGGTCTGAGCCCGGTGAAAAAACAGCAGATGGTCTACGGCACGGTGACCGACAGAATCACCTCCGGCGAACTGCATGCCCTGACCATCAAGGCCTACACCCCCGAAGAGTGGGAAAAGGCCCGCGAACTTCAGATTTCATCCTGACAGACTGATGTCGCCTGCCGCGTGAGCGGTGCTTTGAGGAAAACAGATACCCGATGGACAAGCTTCTAATCACCGGCGGTGCCAACCTGCAGGGTGAGATACGTATATCCGGTGCCAAGAACGCGGCACTACCGATCATTGCCTCGACGCTGCTGGCCGACGAGCCGGTCAACATCGGCAATATTCCGCACCTGCACGACATCACCACCACCATGGAACTGCTCGGCCGCATGGGCGTGCAGATCACCATGAACGAGAAGATGGGCGTGGAGGTCGACAGCTCGACCATCAACCAGTACGTCGCGCCCTACGAGCTGGTCAAGACCATGCGCGCCTCGATCCTGGTACTCGGCCCGTTGCTGGCCCGCTACGGCGAGGCGGAAGTGTCGCTGCCCGGCGGTTGTGCCATCGGTTCGCGCCCGGTCAACCTGCACATTCACGGCCTGCAACAGATGGGCGCCGACGTGTCGGTGAAAAATGGCTATATCAAGGCGCGCTCCAAACGACTGAAGGGTGCCAAGCTGGTGATGGACCTGGTCACGGTCACCGGCACCGAGAACCTGATGATGGCTGCGGCGCTGGCCGACGGCACCACGGTGATCGAAAACGCCGCGCGTGAACCGGAAGTGCTGGATCTGGCC
>JASFNY010000213.1:0-4342 GCA_050116795.1 Thiohalophilus sp. | reverse complement strand
CGAGCGCCAGCTGCCCTACCTCTACCTCGGCTACTGGATTGCCGAATCACCCAAGATGGATTACAAACGCCGTTTCCGGCCGCTGCAGGGCTACGACGGCCGCCGCTGGAAGTTGGTCACAAAATAATCAATCAGTTAACGATCGTTTACATATTTCGCCTGACATACACTCAAGTCGAATGGTACAAAGTCGATAAGCCAACAAAGCACCGAACTTCAGTGTCACAACCCTGTCATAAATGACAGGCAGACTGAGGTTCCAACATAGGAGGTGCCTTATGTTGAGTTTTATCTATCGTCTGGCAAGCGAGTTCGAACAGGAACAGGGGTTTCGTCCCAATGTTCTGTACATGAACCGGCAGCACTTCAGTCGACTACAGGGCGAACTGGCGGCAATTCCCGATCTCGATGTCATGAGTGGACTGTTGGGAATGGAGATCGTACTCGATGATGCTCTGGTACATCCGCATGTTTACTGGACTCCGGTAGACTGGCGCCTGGCGGTCGCCGTCTGACAACATCGTATTCACGCCTCACTTGACTCCCCGCCCGGCCTTGAAATGGCCGGATTCGACACCATATTCAGTAATTGTTTTGAAAATAAGTTCCGAATCAGGCATTATTCGCGCTGTTTCGGGAGAGTGAGACAATTACTGAATGGCTAAAGAAGAACACATTGAAATGGAAGGCACGGTCGTGGAGACCTTGCCCAATACCATGTTTCGCGTTGAGCTCGAAAACGGGCATGTCGTGACCGCACATATTTCCGGCAAAATGCGCAAACATTACATTCGCATCCTGACCGGCGACAAGGTCACCGTACAGCTGACCCCGTACGATCTCAGCAAGGGTCGTATTACCTTCCGAAATCGCTAAGCGTGGTCACGCCGCCTGCGTGACCTTCACAACGAACAACCTCTTCGATTCGAACCCACCTCGTAACTAGCTGGTGGCCAGCTCGTCTTTGCTTTCCATTTCGAAGGTCAGTTCGTCGTTCTCGACACTGATACGGATATGACCGCCATTGGACAGTTTGCCGAACAGCAGTTCCTCGGCCAGCGGTTTCTTGATGTTTTCCTGAATTACCCGTGCCATTGGCCGTGCCCCCATGTTGGGATCATAGCCACGCATGGCCAGCCATGTTCGAGCCTCGGCATCTATTTCCAGGCTTACGCCCTTCTCTTCCAGCTGTGCCTCGAATTCAAACATGAACTTGTCGACTACCTGGCTGATGATTTCCGGAGACAGTTGCTTGAACTGGATGACCGCATCCAGGCGGTTACGAAATTCCGGCGTAAAGGTTTTCTTGATCGCCTCCATGGCATCGCTGGAGTTATCCTGCATACTGAAACCAATCGAGGTACGTGACAGATTTTCGGCGCCGGCGTTCGTGGTCATGACGATAATCACGTTACGAAAATCCGCCTTGCGACCGTTGTTGTCGGTCAAAGTGCCGTGATCCATTACCTGCAGCAGCAGGTTGAACACATCCGGATGGGCTTTTTCGATCTCGTCCAGCAACAGAACGGAATGCGGGTGCTTGGTAATCTCTTCGGTCAGCAGCCCTCCCTGGTCATAGCCGACATAGCCCGGCGGTGCGCCGATCAGGCGCGACACGGTATGCCGTTCCATGTACTCGGACATATCGAATCGGATCAGTTCGATACCCATGATACGGGCCAGCTGTTTGGTCACTTCGGTCTTGCCCACCCCGGTGGGACCGGCAAACAGGAACGAGCCGATTGGCTTGGATTCATGTCCGAGTCCGGCACGGGACAATTTGATGGCGGCAGACAGACTGGTAATGGCCTCGTCCTGGCCGTAGATGACCAGTTTGAGATCGCGTTCCAGGTTGCGCAGGGTCTCCATGTCGCTGGAAGAGACCGTCTTTGGCGGAATGCGGGCGATCTTGGCAACGATGGCCTCGATCTCCTTCACACCGATGGTTTTCTTCCGCTTTGACGGCGGCTGCATGCGCTGGTTGGCCCCGGCCTCGTCGATCACATCAATCGCCTTGTCGGGCAGATGCCGGTCATTGATGTAGCGGTCCGACAGTTCGGCCGCCAGGCGCAGTGCCTGGTGGGTATAACGGACGTTGTGATGTTCCTCGAAGCGTGACTTCAGACCTTCGAGGATCTGAATGCACTCCTCGACTGTCGGTTCGGGCACATCGATCTTCTGGAAGCGGCGAGACAGGGCCCGGTCCTTCTCGAAAATACCGCGGTACTCCTGATAGGTGGTCGAACCGATGCACTTCAGCTCCCCTGAAGCCAGCACCGGCTTGATCAGGTTTGAAGCGTCCATCGCGCCACCGGAGGCGGCCCCGGCACCGATAATGGTGTGGATCTCGTCCACGAATAGCACAGCGCCTTCCTGTTTGTGTAACTGGGCCAGTACAGCCTTCAGTCGCTTCTCGAAATCACCGCGGTATTTGGTTCCGGCCAGCAGGGTGCCCAGGTCCAGTGAATAGATAACGCAATTGGACAGAATTTCGGGCACTTCCTCGTCGACGATCTTTTTTGCCAGCCCTTCGGCCAGCGCAGTCTTGCCGACACCGGCCTCACCGACGAACAACGGGTTGTTCTTGCGCCGACGGCAAAGGACCTGAATGGTGCGTTCCAGCTCATTCTTGCGACCGATGAGCGGATCGATCCGGCCCTGACGGGCCATCTCGTTGAGATTGGTCGTAAACTGTTTCAGCGGGTTGGCAGCACCTTCCTCGCCGCCTTCATCGTCGCCGAGGCTGTCCGGGTCTACCTGCTCCTCTTCCTGTACCTTGCTGATACCGTGTGAGAGATAGTTGACCACCTCCAGGCGGGTGACGTCCTGCTTTTTGAGGAAGTAAACGGCCTGGGATTCCTGTTCACTGAAAATGGCCACCAGTACATTGGCGCCACTGACCTCCTGTTTGCCTGATGACTGCACATGAAATACCGCCCGTTGCAGTACGCGCTGAAAACCCAGCGTGGGCTGCGTTTCGCGATCATCATGCGGAGGCAATAATGGCGTGGTTTCGTGGAGGAACTTGTCGAGATCCTTGCGTAACGCATCCAGGTTGGCCCCACAGGCCTTGAGGACCTCGATTGCGGCTGGATTATCCAGCAGAGCAAGCAGCAGGTGCTCGACGGTCATGAATTCGTGTTGTTGCTCCCGCGCCTGCCTAAAGGCTTCGTTCAGGGTCTTTTCCAGGTCCTTATTCAACATGACGACCTCCTCGCCAACTGCTCACCAGCTTACTCGTCGGCATCCGGCTCCAGGGTGCAAAGCAGCGGATGCTCGTTCTGCCTCGAATACTCGTTGACCTGTGCCACCTTGGTTTCGGCAATGTCGCGTGGATAGATACCGCAGATGCCTTTGCCCTTGGTGTGAACGTTCAACATGATATGGGTCGCCTTCTCACGATCCATGCCAAAAAATGCCTGCAGGATATGAACGACAAACTCCATAGGAGTGTAATCGTCATTTATCAGCACAACTTTATACATGGGTGGCCGTTTTAGCTTGGGTTTGGCCTCCTCAAGTACCAGTCCTTCATCCTGGTTTTCGCGGGTATGCTCCTTGTCACTCATAGGGCCGATTTTAGCCGATGCACCGGGGATCTGCCCATCCCTGTTTTTGTCGACACGATTGGATGAAATTCAGCCAATTTTGACTATATTGGATGAATAAAGTTGCAGCCGGGCATGCCCCGGATGTGTGCATTTCCATGGCAACGCAAGGGGTAAGCAGGTCGCCCCGGTCGATGGACAAGGAGGCTGAGTAACTATGTCGACAGGTACAGTAAAATGGTTCAGTAATGCCAAGGGGTATGGCTTTATCGCCCCGGAAAGCGGCGGAGACGACATTTTTGCGCATTTTTCCGCTATCAATATGGATGGCTACAAGACCCTGAAAAAGGGCCAGCAGGTCGAATTTGAATACCAGCAGGGCCCCAAGGGAGCACACGCCACCAACGTCGTTCCGCGAAATTCCGAGACGCACCACTAGTCAGAACGCTCAGGACGAGCCCTGTTTTTAATACCCACAAAAAAACCGCCCTTCCGGGCGGTTTTCGGTTGGGTGATAGTGCCTGCCCGGTTATTTCATCTGCTCAATCATGGCATCACCAAAGGCCGAGCAACTGAGCAGGGTCGCTCCGTCCAGTAACCGCTCGAAATCGTAGGTCACGGTCTTGTTGGCGATGGCCCGCGACATGCCCTGAACAACAAGATCTGCCGCCTCGGTCCAGCCCAGGTGGCGCAGCATCATCTCGGCCGAGAGGATCAACGAGCCGGGATTGACCTTGTCCTGCCCCGCGTATTTGGGTGCCGTGCCGTGGGTCGCCTCGAACAGGGCCACGTTA
>JASFNY010000212.1:0-4349 GCA_050116795.1 Thiohalophilus sp. | reverse complement strand
TGGAGCAATACACCATTCCTGAAGGATCGCTCATTTTCGAGATCACGGAAAGTGCCATGATGGCAAACCCGCTCAGGGCGACTGAGTTGCTGAAGCAGCTGGATGAGCTCGGTATCAAGTTGGCTGTGGATGATTACGGGACCGGTTTCTCATCTCTGGCGTATCTCAAGCAGTTGCCTGTAGATGAACTCAAGATTGATCGCAGCTTCATTGCAGGAATGGAGCATCATGATAGTGACAAAACGATTGTTCACTCCACGATTGAACTTGCTCACAATCTTGGTCTCAAGGTCACTGCTGAAGGCGTCAATGGTGAAAGTGCAGTAGCGCAACTACGTGAATGGGGCTGTGATCGCGTACAGGGCTTTATGTATTCCCGGCCAATGCCCTTGCAGGACTTGCGTGATTGGCTGGACAATTATCCTTCCGGACAATAAATGGAAAAATAACCTGTCCGAGGCACACCAGTCCGGGCAGGATGCTTCACTCGCTTCCCCGGCAATATACAGAATTCTCGCCCAAAGTCATTTTTTATCCAGAGCTGACATGAGCTTTTCCAGCATATCCATAGGCAGAGGGAATACGATGGTATTGGTCTTGTCTCCGGCAATTTCCGTCAGGGTCTGGAGATAACGCAGTTGCAGGGCCTGGGGCTGCTGGGCCAGTACGCGTGCGGCATTCGAAAGTTCGGCCGAGGCCTGACGCTCGCCTTCAGCATGGATGATCTTTGCACGGCGGACACGTTCGGCTTCGGCCTGTTTGGCAATCGCGCGGATCATGCTTTCGTCCAGGTCAACATGTTTGATTTCCACATTACTTACTTTGATGCCCCAGGCATCAGTCTGTTCATCCAGAATGGACTGAACATCGGCGTTTAACTTGTCGCGTTCGGAAAGCATCTCGTCGAGTTCATGTTGGCCGAGGACCGAGCGCAGGGTGGTTTGTGCCAACTGGCTGGTGGCCGAATAATAATCCTCGACCTGGATGATGGCTCTTTCCGGATCGACGACACGGAAATAAACTACTGCGTTAACTTTTACGGAAACATTATCCTGAGAGATGACGTCCTGACTGGGAACGTCCATGACAATAATGCGCAGATCTACCTTGACCATTTGTTGAATGAGGGGAATTAACAGCATGAACCCGGGACCTTTTACTTTCCAGAATCGACCCAGGGTGAAAACGACGCCACGCTCATATTCACGCAGGATGCGAATAGCGCTTAATAAAAACGCACCGATCAGAAATAGAATTATATATAAGGTGTAACTAGTCATGATGTTGCTCCTTTTCCAGGGATTCGTTGGCAGGTTCTACCTGCAGTGTCAGTCCATCGGAACCTGTCACACGTACTTTCTGGCCAGGCTTTAGTGGTTGCGGGCTGACGGCCCTCCAGTGTTCGCCGTGTATCAGTACATATATATGATCGTTATTTATCGAGGTTACAGTACCGGTACCCGTGAGCAGTTGCTCCATACCGCTTACTACCGGTTTTCGTCGAGCCTTGAGGGCCATACCGATGACCACGATAAACATCAGGATGCTGCTGATAGAAAATGCAGCAATGACACCGATGTCAATGCCATAACCCGGTGCATCCGTATCAATAAGAATGATCGAACCGAATACAAAAGCGACCAGCCCACCGATCCCGAGGATGCCGAAACTCGGTTGATAGGCTTCACCGATCATCAGGGCGATACCCAGCAGCAGCAGCGCCATACCGGCGTAGTTGATGGGCAACAATTGCAGTGCATACAGGCCAAGTAACAGACAAATCGCCCCGACGGTCCCGGGGACAACAGCACCGGGATTGGAAAATTCGAATATCAGTCCATAGATACCGACCAGCATCAGGATGTAGGCAATGTTGGGATTGGTGATGACACTCAGCAGTCGGCTGCGCCAGTCGGGTTCGACAGTCTTCAGTGTCATGTCCAGGGTATGCAGTGTCTGCTTTTGTCCATTGATATCCAGTACCTGACCGTCAAGCTTTTGCAGCAGGTCGGTGGTACTACGAGCGATCAGATCGATAACGTTTTTCTCCAGGGCCGCATTGGCGGACAGGCTGGCCGCCTGCCTGACAGCCTGTTCCGCCCAGTCGGCGTTACGGCCGCGCAATTCCGCCAGGCTACGAATATAGGCCACGGCATCATTGATGGCTTTGCGTTCACTTGCCGATTTGCCATTCGTTTCAGGCTGTTTATCGCTTTTCGGCTCGTCGGAGTCGGGCTGTCCCGGTCCTCCCAGGCTGACCGGGGTCGCGGCTCCCAGGTTGGTACCCGGTGCCATGGCGGCCACATGGCTGGCATACAGGATATAGGTTCCGGCGCTGGCCGCGCGTGAGCCGGTTGGTGCGACATAAGTCACAACCGGTACAGGGGAATTGGTGATAGCTTTTATGATGCTGCGCATGGCGCTGTCCAGTCCGCCGGGAGTGTCCATGCGAATAAGAATCAGCCCGACTTGTTGAGTGGGCGCGCGTTCGATTGCCCGGGTGATATAATCCCCGGTAGCGGGGCCGATTACCTCTTCGATATTCAATTGCAGGACATAACGGTCCTGTGAATTATCGGCCGGGGCAATCTGAGAGAATAAACTCGTCAACAGGAAAATAGTCAGCAGAAGGTAGCTCAATCGGAGCGTCATGGTTGTCACTCTGTTATGCTTTCAATCAAGCATAGTCGCAACTGCTGCGGTTTTCGACCTTGATGGTCGATTCGTCAAACGGATGAATTATGGCTCAATTCCATAGCGAAATAGTATATTCCAGGTCTTATGAATACTGCTCGATAATATTGAGCATGGTTGCCGGATTGTTTCTGCTATCCGCTTCTTTTCCCCTGGCAGCGGAGCAGAGCATGAGCCGTGAAGATTACGTGTTACGTTCGCATGATGATTTACTGGCGCCGTGCCGGAATGAGGGTTTTGCCCGTTGTCTCGGGACCAGCAGTTCCGAATGCGAAAAACGGGTCAATCAACTGGTCACCGATTGCAGTGGGAAACTGCCTGCCACAATTACCGAAAAGAATTTCGATGCCTCGGCCGGTGATTATGTAAGTTGCATTTTTGCCGGGCTGCAAAAAAGCTTCAACAAGAGCAGCGAGGAGATCGGCGATTGTGAAAACCGGGCAGGTTTTCGCTAGGCCTGACTCACTTCAGTCACTTCAAAGAGAGTACCGGTTTGTTCCGGTGGCGAAATTCCCAGCAGTAATGAATTTTCGGGTTGCGTTCGAAATCGCGCGGCAGGGTTTCTCGCTGTATATCCCGAATATCAAGCGTGGATAGCGCCTCATCATCCAGGCGAAAGTTTCGCAGGTTGGTGGAGAACAGTAACACGCCATCCTTTTTCAAGTGTTTCATACACTGTCGTATCAACTTGACATGATCACGTTGGATATCGAGAGTTCCCTGCATACGCTTTGAGGTGGAAAAGCTCGGTGGATCAAGAAATATGGTATCAAACTGCTGAACGCGATCCTCCTTGGCCAGCCATTCCAGGCAGTCGGCCTGAACAAACCGGTGTTCACTCCCGGTAAATCCGTTCAACTGCATATTACGTTGCGCCCACTCCAGGTAAGTATTGGACATGTCGATAGTGAGTGTCTGGCGGGCCCCGCCATGGGCGGCATACACGGTGGCGGTTCCGGTATAGGCAAACAGGTTGAGAAAATTACCGCCTGAAGCCAGTTCACCAATCCGTTCTCTCACCAGGCGATGATCCAGGAACAGGCCGGTATCCAGGTAGTCCTCGAAGTTGACCTGGAAACGGCATCCGTTTTCCACCACAGTATGAAAGTGGCGCTGTTCAGCCAGTTTTTCGTACTGGGTAGTGCCTTTCTGGCGGCGCCGGACTTTGAAAAACAGTTGTTGTTCCGGAATTTCGAGCGTGTCGAGGATAATTCCCAGGGCTTCCCGCAATCGTTGACGGGCCTTTTTGGGATCGATGCTGCGCGGCGGCGCATATTCCTGGACATGCACCCAGCGTTGTTCACCTTCATAGATGTCGATGGCCAGGGCATATTCGGGCATATCCGCATCGTACAACCGGTAGCAGTGAATGTTTTCCTTGTTCAGCCAGCGAGCCAGTTGCTTGCGGTTTTTCTGCAGGCGGTTGGCCAGCATGCGGGCATTGTCCGTGAACTCCTCGGGCCGTAACGGGCGTGGATAGCCGCGCTGGATGATCGTCTGTTCAGGTTCGATTCGATAATGAAACAACTTGCACTCAATCGGACCGTTATACAGGGTATGACGCTTTTGACTACGCAGTTGCAGTTCACTGCTGAGCTCAGGATTGCCGGTAAACAGGGCGGCCTGCCAGCCGTTGAAATGCTGTCTGAGCATTT
>JASFNY010000211.1:0-4365 GCA_050116795.1 Thiohalophilus sp. | reverse complement strand
GCAATATCACGGAGCCGATCCATTATTTCGTGTTTGCCTCCGCAACCCCGGGTGTTTTCAACCTGGGCGGTGATGTCGACCTGTTCATTGATCTGATCAATACAGGTGACCGGGACACACTGTACGACTACGGTCGTCAATGCGTCGACGCGGTCTATGCGAATGCCACCGGTTTCGGCTTTCCTGATTTCACCACCCTGGCGCTGGTACAGGGCTCGGCCCTGGGCGGTGGATTTGAATGTGCCCTCTCCTGTAATCACGTGATTGCCGAAGAGAATGCGCAGATGGGATTCCCGGAGATTCTGTTCAACCTGTTTCCGGGCATGGGCGCCATGAGTTTTCTCTCGCGTAAAGTCGGCCTGTCGATGGCTGAACGCCTGGTACAGGATGGCAAAATGCACAGTGCCCGCGCGATGTGGGAAATGGGTGTTGTAGATAAACTGGCTGCCAATGGCGAAGGCACGCATGAACTGAGTCAATTTATTCGCCAGCACCAGCGCGCCTCTAACGGACGACTGGCAATTCGGCAGGCCAGCCAGCGTGTTTCGCAGCTGACCCATGAGGAGTTACTGGATATCGTCGAAATCTGGGTTGATGCAGCATTGCGCCTGACGTCACGAGACTTGCGAATGATGTCCAGGATCGTTGCCGCCCAGAATCGTCTTGAGGCCGAAGAGGCTGCAGTCACTCCAACTCCGACATATCGGCCAACCAACCAGCCGAATGTGCTGGAGCTGGTACGCGTCTGAAGTCAGATGCGCCTGTAAACCGCAATCACCACAAGGGGATCAGGCCGATTTGCCCCGGTCCCTTTGTGGTGTCCCGGCGATCTGGCGCAGGACTGAAAGCGAGTTGATATAGGCATCCTGGAGCTGTGCCAGAAGCCTGGTATGGTTGCGCTTGAAATCAACAAAGCCAACCGCACCAGCTTCACTGCAGGTATGCATCAGGTTACGCGCACCCACGTTGGTCGCGTTGGATTTTAATGCATGCACTTCGTCACAGAAGGCCGGGTGGTTTTGCGTACGGCAGGCATTGGCGATCCGTTGCAGGATTTCACTGCCTTCCCGTTCATATGCCTCGGTCATCAATGCCAGCTCGGCGGGACTGCCGCAAAGCCGGTCGAGTTCGGCAAGAACGGCGATATCGATTTCATCCTGTTCCTCGTTATTGTCTGGTTCGGATGAATTCGCCGCGGCATCGCCTTGAGGTTTGCACCAGGGAAGTACTTCAACCTGGTTTTCTTCCATCAAGCGATGAACTTCGTCGGTAAGTTCCCGGGCCGTAACCGGTTTGGCAAGGTAGGCATCCGCACTGGCCTCGGCACAGGCCTGCTGGGCGCTGAAGCTGGCATTGGCGGTCAATACGATCACCGGCAGCGATGACGTGGGTCGCATCATGCGATACCGGCGCAGTACATCGGTGCCATCCATACCGGGCATATGCATGTCGAGTATGGCCAACCGGTAACTTCCCTTGCGAAGTTTTTCCAGTGCCTCGTCGCCTGTCTCGACCGTCTCGACATCAAAGCCGGCTTTATCGAGTATTCGGCTGGTGATCATCAGGTTGGTCCGGTTGTCATCGGCCACCAGGATCCGCGGGCGAGAACCCGTATTGTTGCGTTCTCCCCACAGCCATGAAGGTACGCTGCTTAATTTTGAATCCGCATCCTCTGTAATGAACCGGCGTGGCGCAGCATGCAAAACCGTACGCACTTGCTGCAACGTCGGATTGCGCAACAGGGTGGTGTTGTAGTCCCATTCAGAATTCGCCGGCATCAAATGCGGTTGATCACTGACGAGAACCATCAGTGCCTTGCCAGAAACAGACTGGTTGACAAGTTCTTTCCAGACTTGGTTTCCTTGCTGCTCCAGCACCAGCGCCTGGTCGACCAGAACCGCGTAATAGGAATTACCCAGCCGGGTTGCCCGGGTGACAAAATCTGCCGCCTCAGCAAGAGATTCTGACAGGATCATTTGTTCGCCAAGAAACTGCTGATAAACACTGACGAGCTGGGTGTCCCTGGAAACCAGCAACACTTTTGCCTGTGCTGGCAGAATACTGTCATCTTCAGTAGTCGAAACGACGGCGAAAGGCAGCTCAAACCAGAACGTACTGCCTTCATGTTTAACGCTGGTCACACCGATTTCACCACCCATGAGTTCAACCAGTGTCTTGGCGATGGTGGTTCCGAGGCCGGTACCCCCGAATCGGCGCGTGGTACTGGTATCTTCCTGTGCAAAACTGTCGAAGATCTTGTCCATTGCCTCCGGGGCAATTCCAATGCCGGTGTCATGTACTTCGAAACGCAACCAGGCGGTCACACCGGACCGCTCTTTTAATTTCACATCCAGTCGAACAGATCCTTCCTCGGTAAAACGCACCGCGTTCGCCAGCAGGTTGAAAATGATCTGACGTAAATGATGTGCATCACCACGCAGCCGATAAGGAACATCCGGCGCTACACGCAGCAGGAATCGCAGTCGTTTCTTGGAGATGCTTGGCTGAACAATCGAAGTGGTATTGTGCAACAACTGGTGTAAATCAAGGTCGCTGTTCTCCAGGGCCAGCTTGCCGGATTCGAGTTTGGAGAAATCCAGCACGTTGTTAATCTGGCGCAATGAAGCGTTAACTGAATCTTCGATGACATCCAGTAACGAACGTTCCTCCGGTAACAATCGCGGACTGTCATGTAACATTTCAGCGGAACCGAGTATGCCATTGAGCGGTGTGCGAAGCTCATGGCTCATACGGGCAAGGAATTCGCTCTTGGCATTACTGGCCTCTTTGACCTTGGCATGGGCAGTATTCAACTGACGAATCAGGTGCCCGGTATAAAGAGGCAAAACAATAATCGCCAGCATCACACCCCCGATCAACGGCGGATGCATTTGCCAGGTCGGTGACAGTGCAATCACAACACCAAAACCGATCACACTTAAAATAGTACTGACAATCAGTGGCGGCACACCGAACCGAAAACCATTACCCAGTGTGACCCACAAATAAAGGACGAACAGGGGTATGCCGCTTTCACCATTGGTGATCATCAAAAAGCTGATGAGACCGATGTCCCCGATGTTGGTGATCAGACGACGTATCGGCGGGGAATGCTTCGAACGCCGTATTTGCAAAACAACGGCCAGTGAAAATGCGATATACCCGGCCAGGAAGGGTATCCAGATCGGGATTCCGTTTTCCAGCTTGATCGGAGCAGCCATTGCCGCCAGGTACACGAGAAAAATCACGCTGATGGCAACACGAAGGGCTGCCTGGCCCGACTCGCGTTTGAGGACTGTAGGATCCGCGGGATCCGGCCAACTGGCGGAGGCCAGCCATTTATATAATGTCGTCATTACCCTCCCCTCCATGCAGTGGGTAACAGAGAATGCCGTCGAGCAACTGAAGGCTCCAGACGCTTATCCCTTACTAAAATAATTATGACTTCTTTAAATGTAGTTGGAAAGTTGTCTTTGGTATATTTCGGCCTTTTGAATCCAGGCCGACAAAATCCGGCAAAAAGCCCCATAATGGGCCATAAAATCGCCTTTCAGGTGCATTGAACAATGTAATTATCTGATTTTAATCAGAATTCCATGTATTTCCGGTATTTATGCTGTACTATAATTTTCGTGAAATAGTATTAATATTATCGAATTCGCTCTAAACAGGTTTCAAATTCCTGACTAGACTAAATCATAGGGACAGCTTGCGCAGACAAGGAGGCGACAAATGCTGATATTAACGCGCCGTGTAGGTGAAACACTGATAATTGGAGACGATGTATCGGTCACCGTGCTGGGAGTCAAAGGCAATCAGGTACGCATTGGTGTGAATGCGCCAAAAGAAGTCTCTGTTCATCGCGAGGAAATCTATCAACGCATTGAACAGGAAACGAAGGATGCAAGCAAAGACGCCGCAGAGAAATAATTCATCCTGAATTAAGTTCCAGAGAAAGACTTGGATAAACTGTCAGCAGACTTCCCTGTTGAATCTCAAACGTATACAAGTATCGCCACGTAATGGCTGATGCTTCCGGCCAGTACACACAAATGCCACAGGCCGTGCATCCGCGGATAGCGGGTATCCAGGGCGAAAAAGACGATCCCGCCTGTATAGAACAGCCCACCCGCCAGTAACCACATAAAGCCACTGAATGGGAAACTCGCCAGCAGCGGCTTGAGCGCCAGCACAATCAACCAGCCCATCACGAAATAGATAACAAATGGCGCGATGCGCTTGCTGTTGTGAAACACCCCATCCAGCACGATACCCAGCACTGCCAGACCCCAGATGGCGCCGAACAGCGACCAGCCGACCCAACCTTCAAGCGTTACTAGCGTGAACGGGGTATAGCTCCCGGCG
>JASFNY010000210.1:0-4371 GCA_050116795.1 Thiohalophilus sp. | reverse complement strand
CGTGACTGTGCCGGTGCTGACCCTGGACGGGCCCAGCGGTTCGGGTAAGGGTACCGTGGCCAGCCGGGTGGCCCGGGTCCTGGGCTGGCATCTGCTCGACAGCGGGGCGCTCTATCGCCTGGTGGCGCTGGGGGCGGCCCGACGCGGTATGGATATGCAGGATGAAACGGCCCTGGCTGACTATGCGCTGAGTATGGACGTGGATTTCGAGGTCCAGGCCGATAGCGGTGAAGTGCTGGCAAAGCTGGATGGCGAGCCGGTCGGCAACGCCATTCGCACCGAGCAGGTCGGCAACGATGCCTCAAAGGTGGCGGCCCTGGGTGAGGTGCGTGAAGCCCTGCTGCAACGCCAGCGGGACTTTCGCCAGCCTCCGGGGCTGGTGGCTGACGGGCGGGATATGGGGACTACCGTATTTCCCGATGCCGGGCTCAAAATTTACCTCACCGCGAGCGCCGAAGTCCGCGCCGAGAGGCGTTATAAACAGTTGAAAGACAAGGGAATAAGTGCTAGTCTGGCCGGCCTCCAACAGGAGATTGCCGAGCGTGATGCGCGTGACACGGAACGCCAGTCCTCGCCGCTGAAACCGGCCACCGATGCCATCGAACTGGATACCTCCAGCCTGGGCATCGACGAGGTGGTCGAGCGAGTACTGGAAAAGTGCCGTGAACGGTTTGCTATCAACGACCGGTAAAGGTGGTCGCAGCCTGCCTGCCTATACATTTTCAGGCGACGACCGTGTGTTAAATCAACCCCGCAGTTTCGACTGCAACGATACAAGGTCACGCAGTGACCTGAGGCGAAATCCAACATGAGCGAAAGCTTTGCACAGTTATTTGAAGAAAGTCTGAACAAAACCCAGATGCGCCCTGGCGCGATCATTACCGGCACCGTTGTCGATATCAATGACGATTTCGTGGTGGTGAATGCCGGTCTGAAGTCTGAAGGTGTAATCCCAGTATCCCAGTTTGTCGGCGACAACGGTGAGATTGAAGTCACCATCGGCGACAACGTTGAAGTTGCGCTGGACTCTGTAGAAGACGGTTTCGGTGAAACCCGTCTTTCACGTGAGAAGGCCAAGCGCGCTGAAACCTGGAAGAAACTCGAAGCCGCTCATGAAGCCGGCGAGACCGTGACCGGTATAATCACTGACAAGGTCAAGGGCGGGTTTACCGTCGAGCTGGATCATATCCGTGCTTTCCTGCCCGGTTCACTGGTCGATGTGCGCCCGGTGCGCGACACCAGCTATCTCGAAGGCAAGGATCTCGAATTCAAGGTTATCAAGCTCGACCAGCGTCGCAATAACGTCGTGGTCTCCCGCCGTGCAGTGGTGGAAGAAGAAGGCGGTGCCGAACGCGAAGCCATTCTGGAGAACATGCAGGAAGGTGCCGTGGTCAAGGGTGTGGTCAAGAACCTGACAGATTACGGTGCATTCGTTGATCTGGGCGGCGTTGACGGCCTGTTGCATATCACCGATATGGCCTGGAAGCGCGTCAAGCATCCGAGCGAAATCGTCCAGGTGGGCGACGAAATCGAAGTCAAGGTCCTGAAGTTCGACCGCGATCGCATGCGTGTATCGCTGGGTCTCAAACAGATGGGCGACGATCCGTGGGTCGATATTTCCCGTCGTTATCCGGAAGGCACTCGCATGTTCGGCAAGGTCACCAACATTGCTGATTATGGCTGCTTCGTCGAACTGGAAGAGGGCGTCGAAGGCCTGGTGCATGTTTCCGAAATGGACTGGACCAACAAGAACATTCACCCGAGCAAGGTTGTTCAGCTGGGTGATGAAGTGGAAGTCATGGTGCTGGATATCGACGAAGAGCGTCGTCGTATTTCCCTGGGCATGAAACAGTGCCAGGAAAATCCGTGGGAAGCCTTTGCCGCACAGCACAACAAGAACGACAAGGTCAGCGGTACCATCAAGTCTATTACCGACTTCGGTATTTTCATTGGCCTGGATGGCGGTATCGACGGTCTTGTGCACCTGTCCGATATTTCCTGGAACGTTCCGGGTGAAGACGCTGTTCGCAACTACAAGAAAGGCGACGAAATCGAAGCCGTTGTCCTGTCTGTTGATCCCGAACGTGAACGTATCTCCCTGGGCGTCAAGCAGCTCGACAAGGATCCCTTCTCCAACTTCCTGGCTGAAAACGCCAAGGGCAGTGTCGTCAAGGGCACCATTGGTGAAGTGGATGCCAAGGGCGCAGTGATTGATCTCGGTGATGGTATCGAAGGTTACCTGCGTGCCTCGGAAATCTCCCAGGATCGTGTGGAAGATGCCCGCAGCGTACTGAAAGAAGGTGAAACCATCGAAGCCAAGTTCACCGGTGTGGATCGCAAGAACCGCCAGATTTCACTGTCCATTAAAGCAATGGACAGCGATGCCGAAAAAGAAGCTATGAAGGAATTTGGCAGCGGCACCGGCGCGACCACCACATTGGGTGATCTCCTGAAGGAAAAGATGGACAATAACGAGTAAGCCATAACCGGGCTGCAAGGCCTGCCCAGAAGGACGGATTATGACAAAATCAGAGTTAATTGAGATTCTCTCGCAGAAGCAAAGTCAATTAGCTTATAAGGATGTTGAATTGGCTGTGAAGACCATGCTGGATCATATGGCAACCACACTGGCCAATGGCGACAGGATCGAAATCCGTGGCTTTGGCAGTTTCTCATTGCATTACCGGCCGCCGCGCGTCGGCCGCAATCCCAAAACCGGGGATTCGGTTGAACTGGCGGCTAAATATGTACCGCATTTCAAACCCGGCAAGGAGCTGCGTGAGCGGGTCAATGAGAGTATGAGTCAGGTTGAGATACAGCCTGGTTGATTCGTTATTACATGGTGGCTACCATTTGAAAGGCGGCAAGAGCATGGCTCCTGCCGCCTTTTTACTATCTAATGTCCTTCGAAATTAAGACGAGGGACCGGGAATGAGGTGGTATATTGGGGCTGATTATTGATCACCCCTCCCTAACCCTCCCCTTGAAGGGGAGGGAATAATCTTGCGACCAGCAAAGATCTTTTCCCCCTCCCTCAGGGAGGGGGCGAGGGGGAGGGGATAAAAATCCGGTCTCTGAAATCCATTACCCGGTTATCAAAAATAGGGAAGTCGAGGAAAAAAGATGCTCAGGATCGTATATATTGCCTTGATCGTGCTGCTGGTAATCATCGGCCTGGTGTTTGCTGTACTCAATGCCGATCCGGTGAACTTCAACTATTATTTTGACAGTCTCTCCATTCCTCTGTCCCTGTCTATGCTTGTGGCGATGATCGTCGGTGCAATTCTTGGTGTGCTGGCCAGTGCCGGGGTCATTCTTCGTCATCGACGTGAAATTGCCCGTCTGCGCAAGGCCGTCGATGTGGCTGAAAAAGAAGTCAATAATCTGCGTTCGCTGCCCCTTCGCGACGATCACTGATGGGTATAGAGTTACTTTTTCTGTTGCTGCCAGTAGCAGCCCTGTCCGGTTGGTGGCTTGGCCGCCGCAACCGTCAGGTGCGCTACGATGATAGCGGACGAGAAATTCCCAGCGAATACATCAGGGGCCTGAACTACATCCTGAATGAACAACAGGACAAGGCCATCGATCTGTTTATCCAGATGCTGGATGTTAACAGTGAGACTGTTGAAACCCACCTCGCACTGGGCAGTCTGTTCCGGCGTCGAGGCGAAGTCGATCGGGCAATCCGTATTCACCAGAATCTGATTGCCCGACCCACCCTGAATAAATCCCAGCGTGCCCTGGCATTGTTTGAACTCGGACAGGATTATATGCGTGCCGGCTTGCTGGATCGGGCTGAGTCCCTGTTCGAAGAGCTGGTTGACAGTGCACCGCATTCTGAAGCGGCCCTGCAACACCTGATGGATATATATCAACAGGAAAAGGACTGGGGGGATGCAATCAATGCGGCTCATCGCCTGGAACAGATATCCGGACAAAGGCTGGATTTTATTATCGCCCAGTTCTATTGCGAACAGGCCGACCAGGCGTTGCGACAGGGTGAGCCTTCCCGGGCCTTGAAGTTGCTGCGCCGTGCACTGTCGGAAGATCGTAATTGCGTGCGTGCCAGTATGATGGAAGGTGATATCGAACGCAGTGCCGGCAATTACAAGGCAGCTCTCAAAGCCTATCATCGCATCGAGCACCAGGATCCCGAGTACCTGTCCGAGGTCATACAACCTATCCTGGAGTGCTATAAGGCAATGCAACGCCGGGATGAGGCGATCAGTTATTTCCAGGGCTTACTGGACAAGTATTCCGGAATTTCCACCATGTTGGTGCTGGCGGATCTGATCGAGGAGCGAGATGGTGAAGAGGCCGCTACGGATTTTATTACTCACTTTTTAACAAGACGACCTTCTGTACGTGGTA
>JASFNY010000209.1:0-4393 GCA_050116795.1 Thiohalophilus sp. | reverse complement strand
GGGACGGGTGATTGCCGATGACTGTGAGGCACCCGACAGCGACAATGCCAAGGGCCTGCCCGGCGTGCGCATCTACCTGGAAAACGGCACCTACGTGGTGACTGATGAACAGGGCATGTTCCACATCGAAGGTGTCAAACCCGGCAGCCATGTCGTACAGATGGATCTGGACAGCCTGGCACCCCAGTATGAACCGATCGTCTGTGACGAACACACCCGCTTTGCCGGGCGTAGCTTCTCACGCTTTGTCGATTTGCAGGGCGGCACGCTCTGGCGAACCGATTTCCATGTCAAGCCGGTAGCACCGCCGAAAGCGGAGGTTCAGCTCGGACTCAACAGCAGCGTGGAAGATCATACCGCGACCTATTACCTGGCCATGCAGGGCGGTAACGTGCCTCTCGACAAGATGCGCGTGATGATCAGTCTGCCACCGAACACGCACTATATCTCCGGCAGCAGCGTGCTCGACGATCGCGCGATCGATGATCCGGAAATTCGCGGACAAGTGTTGATCTATTCGCTGGGCAAGGTGCCTGGAGCCTGGAAGAAAGAGCTCAACTTCCTGACCAACGTCGAAGTCAAGGGTGAAACCGAGATTCTGCCCAGCAAGGCGTTCCTGATGTTCGACAGTCCGAGCAAGAAGAACGAGCGCACGCCCGTGGTCGAAACCGTGATGAAGCGCCTGCGGCATGAAAATCATATCAACGGTGAAGTCAGTCCCAGGTTCGACCCCCTGAGTGCCCAGTTGTCCGAACAGGACAGGCTCGAATTGAAGCGCCTGGCCGAGCACCTGCGTAACCACAGAGTAATTCGAATCGAGGCAACCGGGCATACTGATAATGTTCCGATCAATCAAAAATCGACTGCGAAATTTGCCGACAACTTTGCACTGTCTGTTGCTCGCGCCAGAAGCGTAGGTAAATACCTCGCCAGTCTGCTCGGTTTACCCGAGTCGGCACTGACCGTCCACGGTGCCGGTGCCACCCAGCCCTACGCGCCTAACAATACTGAACTGGGTCGTTTCAAGAACCGCCGGGTCGAGCTGCATATCGTCACAGAGACGATGCTCGATGCATCGCAGCTTACCGATATCCATTCGATAAGCAATATCGAGATCCAGGTCGAGGGTGAATGGCAAAATCAAATGCTGCCGGATAGAAAGACGTCCAGTGAAGATGTCAGGTTGCTTGAGAAACCGGACTATGACAAAGCCTGGCTGAATAATGCGCAGCCTGGAGTCGAACTGTTATGGCCACAAGCAGGTTATAACCCGCCGATACCGAGCATAAAGATTGCGGTGAAACATGCCCCGGATCAGCAAGTCAGTCTGCAACTGAATGGCAGTCCCGTCAGTAACCTGAACTTTGACAGCCGGCGCATGAACAGCAATGGCACAGTGGTAGTCAGCCAGTGGGCCGGTGTAGATATCGACAAGGGCAGCAACAACCTGGTACTGGAAGTTCGGGATGCTGTGGGTAATCTGCAAAACCGAATCGAGCGAGAAGTACGCATGTCATCCTTGCCGGTGAGAGCCGAACTGGTCGAGGAGCAGTCTCGTCTGATAGCCGACGGCAAGCAAACTCCGGTCATCGCGATTCGCCTGTTTGACAAGGACAATCGTCCGATACGTGAAGGACTGATTGGCCAGTTCATGGTCGAGGCACCGCACGTGGCACAGCAGGATATTGACGACCTGCAGGATCGGCCGTTGGCCGGGCTGGATCGCGGCAATCCGCGCTATCGTGTGGGCAAGGACGGTATAGCATTGATTGAACTCAAACCGACCACCCGTACCGGTGAAGCTTCAATCATTCTGCCGCTGCAAAACCGCGAAGTAACAATACGTCCGTGGCTGCAGGCCGCACAGCGAGACTGGATACTGGTCGGCCTGGCCGATGGTACGGTTGCCAATAGCACGGTCAGCGGAAACCTTGAGTCGCTCGATGCGGCCGGATTGGAAAGCGATACCTACAGTGACGGCAAGGTATCGTTCTTTGCCAAGGGCAGCATCAAAGGCGAGTGGCTACTCACACTTGCCTATGACTCTGACAAGGATGAAGCCGAACGCAATACTCTGTTCCAGGAAATCGATCCGGACACTTACTTCCCGGTTTACGGTGACAAGAGCGCACAGGGTTATGATGCTGCCAGTCGCGAGAAGCTGTATGTCCGGCTGGAGCGCCGCCAGTTCTATGCCCTGTTTGGCGATTACCAGACCGGCCTGAATGTTACCGAACTCGCCCGTTATGAGCGCTCACTCACCGGTTTCAAATCGGAACTGCGCAGCGAACATTTCAGCCTGAACGCGTTTGCCAGTGAAACCGAACAGAACTTCGTCAAGGATGAAATCCGTGGTGATGGCACTTCCGGCCTGTACCGCCTGAGTTATTCAGACCTGGTATTCAACTCGGACAAAATCAGGATCGAAACCCGCGATCGTTTCCGTCCGCAGATTGTATTGTCGAGCCAGCCACTGACACGCAATATCGATTACAACATCGACTATGACGCCGGCACCCTGTACTTCAAGCAACCTGTACCGAGTAAAGATGCGAGCCTGAACCCGATCTATATCGTGGTTGATTATGAAACCCGCTCTAATGGTGCGAAAGAATGGAGCTGGGGTGGCCGGGGTGCTGTCAGGTTTATGGATGACCGGCTGGAACTTGGCGCAAGTTATATCAACCAGGGACGGCAAAACGGTGACGATACCCTCAAGGGCGTCGATGCGACCGTCGACTTCAGTGACAACACCCAGCTGAAACTTGAATACGCCACCAGCCAGAACGCCGGACAGGAGAGCCGTGACGCCTTCCTGGCCGAACTGCGTCATGCCTCAAGTGATATCGAAGGTACTGTCTACTATCGTGAACAGGAAACCGGCTTCGGTCTGGGCCAGCAGAGCGCGATTGGCACCGGCACAAGCATCTATGGTGTTGAAGGTCGCTACCACCTGACCGACAAGTTCGATTTTGTCGCCGAAGCCTTCCGCCAGAACAACCTGGAAACTGATGCCGATCGCGATGTTGTTGAAACCGGTATCGAATATAACGATACCCACTCCGGTGCATCCGCAGGCCTGCGTTCGGCCAAAGACAAATATACCAACGGGGCAAACAACAGCTCCGAACAGTTGACTCTTGGGGCACATAAATCATTCCTGGAAAACTCTCTGAAGCTGCGTATCAATCATGATCAGTCACTGTCAAGTAACGCCAATCCCGATTACCCGACGCGTACAATACTGGGCGCCGATTACCTGTTGAATCCTTCTACCACCCTGTTTGTGGAGCAGGAGTTCACCTTCGGTGATAACGAAGATAGCCGTGGCACGCGTATCGGTATGATCAACCGGCCATGGACGGGGGCGACAATCAATACTTCGATGGAACAGCGTACCAGTGAATACGGTCCGCGACTGTTTGCCAACGCCGGTATCAAGCAGACCTGGGCCATGACCGACAACTGGAGCATGGATGCTGCACTCGACAGCAGCACCACGATCGACGAACCAGGTAACGCGCCATTCAGCACCAGTCTGCCACCGGCCATCGGCAGCACCGAGGACTTCAGCGCGGTGTCGCTAGGTTCAACCTATCAGAAGGACACCTTCTCGTGGACATCACGACTGGAACAGCGTCATGCCGATAGTGAAGACAAGTGGGGTATCTACTCCAGTATGGTGGGTGAACCACGCAAGGGACTGGGTCTGTCGGCCAGACTGCAATGGTATGAAACCGAAAGTACCTCAGGTATCGATGGCACCCATGGCGATCTGCGACTCGGACTGGTGCAGCGCCCGTTTGGACGTCGCTGGACTTTCCTGAATCGCACCGATCTGGCAGTGGACAGCCAGAGCGGCGGCGCCAGTGAGTTCGACAACTGGAAGTTCGTCAACAACCTGCTGGCCAACTACCGCCGCAAGTCGACCCAGATCAGCACCTACTACGGCGCCAAGTACACCCGCGATACCATCGATGGAGCCAGTTATTCGGGTTATACCGACTCCATTGGCATTGAAATGCGCCATGATCTGAACAAGCGTTGGGACATCGGCGCACGTGCCAGTACCCTGCATAGCTGGAACAGCAATCAGTATGATTATTCCTACGGCCTGTCGGTCGGCTTCAATCCGGCGACCAATATCTGGCTGAGCGCCGGTTATAACTGGGCAGGCTATGAAGATGATGATTTCTCGATGGCTGGCTATTCCGCGGAAGGTCCTTACCTCAAACTGCGTATCAAGTTCGACCAGCAATCAGTACGCGATGCTGCTGACTGGTTCAACCGTCACTAACCTGCCTGATCGACCTTCTCCTGTAAGAAGTCGTATACTTCATAGACTAAAACTGTATACATTTCAGCATCATTATTAACCGGCTCCGATCAGGTT
>JASFNY010000208.1:0-4411 GCA_050116795.1 Thiohalophilus sp. | reverse complement strand
CACTTCACCTGCTGAACAGTGGCGCCGGCTGGGTGATGGATACAGGGTTGAGGCTCAATTTGTCATTTGGCATGAAGCGGATGTCCTCCAGGTGCCCGCCAGCAGCCTGTTTCGCTATAACAACGGCTGGGCATTGTTCGTAATTGAAGATGGGTATGCCCAACTACGTGAGGTGAAGGTCGGTGAACGCACCGGTCTTGTTGCACAGATACTGCAAGGGATAAAACCGGGAGAAACTGTCATCAACCACCCCAGCGATGATGTCGAGAATGGTGTGGCAATTACATATCGATAGCCAGCTTATTTGTAAAAGATGTGCCTGCCAATACTGGCCACCTTATGTTTGGTCCGAGCCCAGCTCGGATGAATATAGGTCGCGTGATAGAACAGGGCATCATCGACCCGCGGTTCCACCTGCTTGTGATAGACCTCACCGGCGATTTTACGGGCATCTTTAAAGGCCTGGCTGTCGCTCTGGTAGCGTTTGTCCAGCTCGGTCCAGGAGAAGGCGCCGACATGCCGTTTACGTATCCGGTCCCAGCGCTGTTCGAATACCACCTCGCAGATGGTATCGGGAAAACGTGAAGAGGCGACCCGATTCAGGGTCACTTCGGCCACGGCATACTGGCCCGCCAGTGGTTCCCCCCGGGCTTCGTGATAAATGTTGCGTGCCAGACAGGCCAGTTCACGCTCGGTGTTTTTGCTGGCTTCCGCGTGGTTGACGAGCACATATATCCCCGCCGGCACCAGCAGCATAATGCTGAACAATACGCCGAGGAAGGCAAATTGCGATTTGTCACGGGTATACCACCAGGATTGAGCAGTCAGCCTCCAGCCGTACCACGTGGACGGCCAGGTCAATTCCCGTATCTTTTCCAGTAGTGCTCTCATACTCTTATTATAACGACTGGCAGATTCTGTCCTGCACTGCGGAGATCTCGAAATGTGCAACAGGACACACCCGGATTGCTACGGCGTACTCGAAATGCTTGCTTAAACTGTTTGTCGGGGCTAGATTTTACTCTCTATCTAATCAGGGATACTCAGGGATGAGCAAAACACTATTCATCTGTACCGATGGTACATGGAACACCGCCGACCAGAGAGATGACGGCGTCCTCGCCCCAAGCAATGTCGCTCGCATGGCCCGCATGATTCAAACTGTCCCCGACGAACAGATCACCTGGTATGACGCAGGGGTAGGTACCCAGAACTGGTTGGACAAGATCACCGGCGGTGCTTTCGGGCATGGCCTGTTTGAAAACATTCAGCAGGCCTACCGCTTCGTGGTGGAGAATTACCGCCCCGGTGATCGTCTGGTGCTGTTCGGATTCAGCCGTGGCGCATATACCGCCCGCAGCCTGGCCGGACTGATCACCAAGGTCGGTATCCTGCGCAAGAAATACATCAGCAGCATTTCCCGGGTTTACGAGATATATCGCGATCCGAATCCGGTCCCTGGTGAAATCGAGCAATACCATGAAAATTTCTGTCACCAGGAACGCGAAATTCATTTTCTCGGCGTATGGGACACAGTTGGCGCACTGGGGATTCCCTTGAAATCTCTCAACTGGATCACTTCCTGGCTTTACAAGTTTCATGACACCAGGTTGTCGCCCAGGGTTAGCCATGCCTTCCATGCCATCGCTATCGATGAGAAACGCCGGAGTTTCGTGCCGACCTTGTGGCTAAGCGACAACCTGTCGAATGATCAGGTCGTCGAACAGCGCTGGTTTGCCGGGGTACATTCTGATATCGGTGGGGGTTACAAGGAAAAGGGACTGTCTGATGTCACCCTGAGCTGGATGCTCGACAGGCTCAAGGAATATTCACCAAGTGTGCAGCTGGACGAAGAATATATTCGGCAACACATCGACCCCGATTACCGCGACACCCTGCACGAATCACGTACCTGGATGTATATCGGCTCAAAAGTCATTCCGCATGTTCGCAATACGCAGCGTCCGCAGGCCTGTAACCAGATGGTCGACAAGTCCGTGTTCCAGAGAATTGAGTGTGAGCCTTGTAACTATCATCCAAAAAACATCACCAGCATGGAAAACACCCCCGATGATGTGTTTGAGTGAGCTCAGCTCTTTTCCGCGATGATGATGGCGCGACGTGGCGCGGGATAACCCTCGATTGATTTATTTTTATCTTCAGGATCCAGAAAGTCCGCCAGCGACTGGAAGGTCATCCATTCCGTGGCTCGCTGTTCGTCGGTCGAGGTCTGCGTGACATCAACTGTTCGAATCTTGTCGAACCGGCAGCGACGCAACCAGCGCTCCAGCATGGGTACCGAAGGCAAAAACCAGACATTGCCCATTCGGGCATAACGGTCTTCCGGTAACAGCGCGGTATTTTCATCACCCTCGACGATCAGGGTTTCCAGTACCAGCTCACCACCCTGCTTCAGGCAATCTCGCAACTGCATCAGGTGATCGATAGGCGAACGGCGATGATACAGCACACCCATGGAGAACACCGTATCGAAGGCCTCCAGTTTCGGCGGGACATCATCGATTCCCAGCGGTAATACATAGACTCCCTGATCACCGGTATATTGCTGCACGGCCTCGAACTGCAGGGTAAACAGGGGGGTCGGATCGATTCCTATGACCAGATCAGCACCGGCGCCTTTCATCCGCCAGCAGTGATAGCCATTACCGCAGCCGACATCCAGCACGTTGCGTCCTTCAAGCGGCGAGATGTGTTTTGCCAGGCGCTGCCATTTCCAGTCCGAGCGCCATTCGGTATCGATGGTGATACCGAATAACTCGAAAGGCCCTTTGCGCCAGGGGTGTAATTGCTGCAACTGCTGTTTCAGAGTGACGCGCTGATCCTCATCCAGTTCGTCGCCCTTACCAATGCGGACAGTGTCGCGATCAAAATCACAATCAATCGGCAAGATTTTCGGCATGCCGGCCACCGCGGCCTGCCACTTTGGCAGATCGCCGTAACGTTTGCTGTCCAGCCCTTGTTCGATTTGAGCCGGCAACTGCCGGGCCCAATCATCCAGGCCGACTTCATGCATGCGCCGGTAAAGCAGGGAATAGTCAATCATTTGACTGCGATCAGTGATGCGAAGTTGAAACACTGGAACCAGCGATGGATCCGATCGAACCCCGCTCTCTCCAGGCGCTGTTGGTGGATCTCGAAACTGTCAGGCACCAGGACCTGCTCGAGCGCAGAACGTTTCTGGCTGATCTCCAGGTCGCTGTAGCCGTTGGCACGTTTGAACGCCAGATGCATATTCACATGAAAGACGTCTTCGCGCTCGTCTTCAAAGGCCAGTTTTTCCGAGAGCACCACGGCACCGCCAGGTAAAAGGCCCTGATAGATATGATCCAGCAGAACCTGCCGCTGCCCGGGGGGAATAAACTGCAGGGTGAAGTTGAGTACCACCAGTGATGCCTGTTCAACTTTTACATCACGAATGTCGGCACACACTACATCGACAGGAATCGCAGTTGGTTCCTGCGAGAGAATTTCACGACAGCGTTCGGTCATGGCTGTCGAGTTGTCCACCGCGATAATACGACAATCCGAATGCGGTATGCGTCGGCGCATGGAGAGTGTGGCAGCACCAAGTGAACTGCCGAAATCATATATTCGACTGCCGGGCTGAGCATAGCTTTCAGCCAACAGGCCGAGCAAGGCAATGACTGTTTCGTATCCCGGTACAGAGCGTCGGATCATATCCGGAAACACGCCGGCGACTTTCTCGTCAAAGGCGAAATCAACGATCATCTCATGAGGAGTCGCGTATATTCGGTCCCGTGGTTTATCGCTCATGGTGGTTTACCAGAACAGGTACAGCAGCCCAATGCCCAGCAACAGGCGATAAATCACAAACGGCAGCATGCCGATACGGTCCAGCACTTTCAAAAACCAGTGAATACACACGTAGGCCGTCAAGCCTGAAAGCAATACCCCGAGCAGTAACGGCGTCCAGGCCATTCCGCCGTGCTCGATCAGTTGCAGGGTTTTGTAACCGCCGGCCATGAGTATCGCCGGTATAGATAATAAAAAAGAAAAGCGTGCTGCCGCCTGGCGCGTCAGCCCCATCAACAATCCGGCCGTCATGGTAATGCCGGAACGGGAGGTTCCGGGAATCAGGGCCAGGGCCTGGGCCAGGCCGATCACCAGCACATCGCGCCAGCCTATCTGGTGTTCGTTGCGAAGTCGTCTGCCGACCACATCGGCCAGCCAGAGCAGCAGACCGAAACCGATCGTGGCCCAGGCGATCACCAATGGTGAACGCAGGGCGGTATCAACCAGGTCGTGGAATAACAGGCCGGCAACCGCTACCGGAATACTTCCGAGAATTACTGCCCAGGCCAGCTGACTGTCACCGGTTTGATGCCGCTTGAGACAGGACCGCCCCCAGTCACGCGTCATGTTTATCAGC
>JASFNY010000207.1:0-4434 GCA_050116795.1 Thiohalophilus sp. | reverse complement strand
TCACACGCCCTGGCGAAGTCCGCCATGTTCATGGCGACCGGTAATCTGCTGCAGTATGGTAACCATGACAGGATTGCCGATCTGGACCGGGTGGTGCAACGCCTGCCTATTACCGCAGGTGCATTTGCCGTAGCAGGTGTCAGTATCATGGGCTTGCCGCCGAGCGGTGGTTTTATCGGCAAGTGGTGGTTACTGGAGTCGGCACTGGCGAGCGGTCGTTGGGATCTTGTTGTTGTGTTGATTTTGGGCGGTTTGCTCGCAGCGGCCTATATCTTCAAGGTGTTGGGTCATACCTTTACCGAGGCACCGGTTCCTCATGCAGCCAAACGAGTCCCGCCAGTCATGCAATGGACCGCCCTGATTCTGGCATCTGGTTCGATTCTGCTCGGGTTTCTGGCACCACTGATCCTGCCCCTGTTAAATATCGGCGATGCTTTTGTTGCCGTTGAGGTGGGACCATGAACGCAGTTATCAATGAATGGATACTGCTGCTGGTACTCGGTAGCTCGCTGCTACCTGGTTTGATCATATTTGGTCTGGCAGAGAAGAGGCGAGGTCTGCGTACCACCCTTAACCTGTTCGGTGCAGTGCTCAAGCTGTTTCTGGTTATCTGGATACTCTGGGGAGTCTTCAATGAGCAGCACTATGAAACTCGCCTGGCATTGCTACCGGGGCTGGAATTCGTTCTCAGGGCAGGGCCGCTGGCACTGTTGTTTGTTACCCTTTCCACCATTCTCTGGCTGGTGACGACCATCTATGCGATTGGATATCTCGAGGGATCACCGCATCGCAGCCGGTTTTTCGGTTTTTTCAGTCTGTGTGTGACATCCACCGTCGGCGTTGCGTTGTCCGGCAACCTGATCACGTTTCTGATCTTTTATGAGCTGCTTACCCTGTCAACCTATCCCTTGATAGTGCATCGCGGTACCGAAGCTGCTCGTCAAGCGGGCCATAAATACCTTGTCTATACCCTGATCGGTGGGGCGCTGCTGTTACTCGCCACGGTCTGGTTATACACCATCAGCGGAACGCTGGAATTTACACCAAGAGGTTTTCTGGCCGATCTTGACGTGACATATCACCCGGCACTGGTCGTTATATTCTTTTTGATGATCGCCGGGCTGGGAGTCAAGGCGGCGCTGGTCCCGTTACATGGCTGGCTGCCAAGTGCCATGGTGGCGCCGGCGCCAGTCAGCGCATTGTTACATGCCGTGGCAGTGGTCAAAGCCGGCGCCTTCGGTATTATCCGGGTGGTGTATGAAGTGTTCGGCGTCGATTTTGCCGCAACACTGGGAGTCACCCAGCCACTCGCCTGGCTGGCCGCGTTCACGATTATCTACGGTTCTGTCCGGGCGTTATATCAGGATGATCTCAAGCGTCGACTGGCGTTTTCCACAGTCAGTCAGGTTTCCTATATTGCGCTGGGGGTGGCGATTGCCGGACCAATAGCTACCATCGGAGGTGTAGTGCATCTGGTGCACCAGGGATTGATGAAGATTACGCTGTTTTTCTGCGCCGGGAACCTGGCCGAGACCCTGGGTATTCACAAGATCAGTGAAATGAATGGCGTAGGACGACGCATGCCATGGACGATGGCCGCCTTTACCATTGGTGCCTTCGGTATGATCGGGGCGCCACCGATTGCCGGGTTCATCAGCAAGTGGTATCTGGGTTGGGGCGCACTTGAGACCGGACAGACCTGGGTACTGCTGGTGTTATTGGGCAGTAGTCTGCTCAACGCAGCGTATTTTCTGCCGATTCTACATGCAGCCTGGTTCCGTCAACCACCGGACAAATGGCCACACGAACATGATTTCGGGCGCAAGGAGACGGCCCGGGCATTACTCCTGCCACCGCTGGTTACCGCCTTGAGTGCGCTATTGGTCGGCCTGTTTGCTGCCGCATCCTTCAGTCCGCTGGAGTGGGCGGAGTTGATCGCTGAACGGGAGTTCTATCAACCATGAATGCATATCTCAATTCCAGTTTGATACTGCTGACTCTGGCCTGGCCATTGTTGCTTGTCGTGCTGATGGGCCTCCCGGTGTTACGTTCGGCGATGTTAAGACTGATGCCGTTGGCGGCGGTACCGGCGCTGCTGCTCGGTATGTGGAGCATGCCGGAGCTTCACTCAATCCTGATCAGGCCGCTGTTGCTGGGAAGTGAACTGGGACTGGACGGGACAGGACGGCTGTTCCTGTTATCCAGCTCGCTGGTCTGGTTGCTGGTGGGAATCTACGCGCGTAGTTATTTTGCAGATCGTGAGACGCTGACACGATTTTCATTTTTCTATCTGTTGACCCTGACAGGTAACCTGGCGGTTATCCTGGCACAGGATATCCTGGTGCTGTCTACCGGGTTGGCCCTTATGAGCTTTTCGGCGTACGGTTTGATAGTTGGGAAAGGGGAACATAGCGCACTGCGCGCCGGGCGAATCTATATCATCCTGGTTGTGCTGGCTGAACTGTTATTGTTCGAAGCAATACTGATGGCAGCACAAGTGGCGAACAGCACCAGCCTTGCCGATATTCGTCCTGCCCTGGCTGCCAGTGATTCGCGGGATCTGATCATGTTGCTGGCCTTGCTCGGATTTGGCATCAAAGTCGGCGTCGTGGGATTACATGTCTGGTTACCGGTCAGCCTGTCGGCGGCGTCACTACCGGTCAGCACGCTGATAGCCACCACGATGATCAAGGCAGGATTGCTGGCCGCACTCCAGTTTTTACCACTGGGTTACCTACCTATAGCTGGCTGGGGAGAGTCGCTTATCATCATCGGTCTGCTGAGTATCGTTTATGCTGCAGGGGTGGGGCTGACCCAGCAGCGAGCCAGGACCGTGTTGGCGTATTCCAGCATGGTTCAGACGGGGCTGATAGTCAGTATACTTGGATTGGGATTCTTGTTGCCGACACTGTGGCCGGTCCTGCTCGTCGCGATTACCGGCTATACGTTACATCTTGGTTTGACTACTGCAGCGTTGTTCCTCGGACTGGGTTCGGACATACCAAAACTGAGCCGCAGGATCTGGCTGGCGATGTGGTTGCCGTCCCTGTCGCTGGCCGGTGCTCCTGTGGCAGGCGGGGTGATCGTCTTGGCGCTGGTCAATACACAGGCGGGCAGTGCGCCGGCACCCTGGAATACACTAGTCTCCGTTGCATTGACAGTAACAACTCTTCTCAGCAGCCTGTTAATGGTAAGACTGTTATATCTGGTCCGTCCGGTTACCGGCCAAATCAGCGTCAGCCGCAAACCAGGATTACTCTGGCCCTGGATTGTCAATCTCGTGCTAATGATGATCCTGCCGTGGCGGTTATTGATCGATTTGCATCCTGTTTCATTATCGCTGGCATGGCAAACTCTGTGGCCTGTTGTTACGGCAGTTATTCTGGCTCTGCTTGGGATTCGAGTTGCAAGCACTGTCAAACTACCTGTTTTTCCCGAAGGGGATATCCTGATCGGCTTGGAAAAGCTTGGATGTCGCTTGCTGCAATGGTTCAATGTTTTGTCTGAATATGTATTCGTGCTGCAGCAAAAAACCAGAAATGTTGCAAAACAATTGCAGGTATTGATAACTGATAAATTACATTAAGCACCGGCGGGGGATGTATTCGCCCTAGCATATTAATTTCAGCTCAGGAGATCTCGCATGAGATTTGCAGTTCATATTCGTTGGATATCTATCGTTTCGTGTCTGCTTTTATTGATCAGCTGCGGCGCAAACCCCTATAAAGAAGAACTTGAAAAACCTGAAGCCGGGGAAAGCGTGGTTTTTGGGCATGTTGATGTCATTGTCGACGGCAAAAAGCAGGAAATGGGGCAAGGCTGGACAGGCGTCGTATCTTGTTGTTTGATTATTTTACCCGAAGACTCTACTAATGCAGTGTCAAATCAAATCAACAAAGATGGAATGTTTTATCTGTCACTGAAACCAGGTAATTACCAGTTGTTAGGCTTTCGTTTACAGCAAGGATCGAGTAGAAGAGTAGGTCGCATTGATGCCAGCTTTACTGTCCCAGAAAGTCAGGCCGCCGTATATATTGGAAATATCACCATTGAGATGAGAGGCGGACGCTACAGTACAAAAGTTGAGAATCAAATAACTACACCAAAGAATGCATATCAAGCAAAATACCCAGAGCGGACCGGGACGATTGCTACAAGCCTGATCAAATTTACAACCCGTATAGGTAGTTATTCTGGTGTAGCGGGTATTTGCGGTTCACGTTGGGGAATTGATTGCGAGGGTGATTTCCAGGGTGTGGTACCGATGAGTCCGAATGGAGACGTCGAACAATTTCCTACTATAAATAGTCTCACGCCAACATTTAGCTGGAAGCCAGTAAAAGGTGAGAATATATCTTATGATCTAATCATCTTCGATGCAGCCACTTATCGTTTTCCAGTTGATATTGGGACATCGGCGGAGCAAACAATGAA